>DASZWL010000305.1:0-8893 GCA_035546695.1 Rhodanobacteraceae bacterium
CTTCGCGAGTGGATGTCGACGCTGAGGATCAGCGCGATCGTCGTCGCGAGCATGCGCGCGGACGCGAAAGCGCTCGCCGATGCATTGAAGCGAACGGCGGTTTCGCCTTAGCGTGAAGGATCATGGCTCCCTGCAAATCCACGCGCGGATGCTCGCAGGCGACACGGCAACGAGGCCCGCAGTTGCGGCTCCGACAGGTGATGCGGTTCAAGGCGTCGATCGCGCTAGGGCCTTGAGCCCGTTTCGGACTTCGGGGTAGTAGATCTTCAGATTGTCCTGGTTCGTGCCGAGATCGGCGATGCGCAGGCGCAAAAGCCGGAGGAACTCGGGATCGTCGCGCAGGGCCTCAGCGCTGGTCGCGACGACTTCCGGCGCAAGCTTCGGCGAACACGGATAGTCCAGCGAGTTCGCGATGCCCTTGTAATCGCCGGGCGCCACCACGCGATCGCCGCAGGTTGCGGTGACTATCTGCTGCACCTCGTACGGGATCGTCATGCGGAACGCCTTCCGGTACGGATTCGTCTCGCCTTCTTCGAGGATGCGGTCGAATATCGGGATCGTATAGATGCCCATCGCGAGATCGCGCAGCGCGGAGTCGCGAATGAGGCCGATCTCGCCGGTCGACGTCAGCTCGTCGTAGGTGGCGCGGCGACGGGCGTTGAACACGTACTGGGTGGCGCGATAGGCGGCGACCAGAAGCGCCTCGTCCGGCAACGGCGTCTTTCCCGAGAGAGCGTCCGCTGTCCGTTTCGCGTTGGCGATGACTTCGTCGGAATACGCGATTTCGTATTCATAGGCCCATGCTTCTTCGCGTAGGTCACTGCGTAGCCGCTACGTGAAGTCCGCCGATTTCTCGTCGGTTCTTCGGCTCTCGTTCCAGTTCGACGCCTGCAGACCGATGAAGACGCCGACCACCACCACGACCAGCTCGACGAGAACGGCCGTCCAGTCCTGCCGGCGCAGGTTGCCGAGAAATCGGCGAAAGATCATGACGGCATCCTTCGTGTTGCGGTCCGGCCGGTGCAGACGGGGTCGGCACGCTCGGCGCGAAGTTCAGCGGTTGTCATTTCGCTCGCGCCGTCCGGACGAGCGCCTGGATCGCGGGATCGTTGCGAATCGGATCCCAATCCGGATCGAGCTCGATCCATTCGACCGTGAACCACGAGCCGTTCGTCTGCAGCAGTCGCGTTGCGAGAGGAACCGCGCGTTTCGCATCGCCGGCGAGCGCGGATGCCTCGGCCTGGTAGTACATCCACGTCGGCTGATCGATCGGATCTTCGGTCAGCGATATCGCCATCTCGCTGGCGTGCGCGGATCCCGTCGCATCGCCTCGTCCGGCAAGAGCGAGTGCAAGCGCCGAAAGCCATCCGCCTTTTGCGTTCGCGTTGATCGATGGAGCGGCCAGCGCGCTCCGCGCCTCGGTTTCGACGCGCTCGTACAGCGATCGCGCTTCGGCGGAAGAGCCCGAGCGCCCGGTGCTTAGCGCAAGCATCAGCTGCCAATCGATCCGCGAAGGAATGTAACCGTCGAAGGACGCGTCGACCTGCGTCCCATCGTCGGTGTCGATCGCTTCGCGAAGCCAGCGCGAAGCCGCTGCGTAGTCGCGCTCGAGCAGCGCCTGCTCGCCCTTGAGCGCGTGCCAGAGCGGAGTGCGGGCTTCGTTGTCCGACAGGGTCTTGGAAGCTCCGGCGAGATCGCCGAGCAGCCAGAGGCAAACCATTTTCGAGGCCAACGCCTGGCTGTTGCCGGGTGCCGCGGCGAGACTGGCGTCGAACTGCGGCGGCGCGTCCGCGTAGCGCCGCATGCTCATGAGCGTCGTGCCGAGGTGGTAGGCGATCTGCGCGTCGTTCGGCGCCAGCGCGCGAGCACGCATGAAGGCATCGACCGAATCGTCCCACTCGCCGAGCCGTCTTGCCAGCAGTGCGGAGTACATCCATACGTCCGTGTCGCCAGGAAGGCGCGATTGCAACGAGGTCATCGTGGCGTAGGCCGCGCGATAATCGCGCTCGACGTAGTACTGGTAGACGCCGCGCGCCATTTCGACGTGCGGTGTACCCGCGGCGAGTTTCGTCGCGCGATCGAGCGCGGCGCGGCCTTCGTCGCGCAACTCGCCCGAGGTGTCGAGACCCGTCCACCACGTGCGCACCGCGACCTTGGCAAAACCGGCCCATGCGAGCGCGAAATCCGGGTCCAGCCTCGTCGCCTCGCGATACGCATCGAGCAGCAGATCGGTATCGGCGCGGGTTGCCTTGCTGTCGGCGTCGAGCGCGCGCGCCTTCAGATAGGCCTCGTACGCGCGCGGGTTGCCGGTGGGCTTCTGCTCGAGCGCTGCAAGCTCGACGCGCGTGAGCCGCGCCGCAAGCGACTCGGCGACCTTTTGCGCGATCTCGCTTTGCACCGCGAAGAGATCGTCGAGCGTACGATCGTAGGTTTCCGCCCAGAGATGACTGTCGCTGGTCGCGTCGATCAGCTGCACGATCACGCGCACGTGCTCGCCCGCGCGCTGCACGCTGCCTTCGAGAACGTGGGCGACGCCGAGCTCGTGCGCGATGTCCGTCAGACTCGCGGGGCGGCTCGCGTAGCGTTGCGTCGAAGTGCGCGAGATGACCTTCAGATCGCCGATCTTCGCGAGACTGGTCAGGATCTGATCCTGGATGCCGTCCGCGAAATAGCCGTTCGCCTTCTCGGTGCTGAGGTTCTCGAAAGGCAGCACGGCGATCGATTTCGCGGGCGCCGGCTGAGTGTGCGATACAAGCGTCGCGGCATCGCGGGATTGCGCCTTCGATTCTGCCGCTTCGGTCGCCGTGCGCGCGATCGCTTCCTCGCGCCGCGGCGACAGCACGAACTTGTCGAACGCGAAGTAGCCGAGCGCGAGCGTCGACACGGCAAGGAGGATCCGGTCGAGGTGTCGTGCCGTGCGCGGCGCGATCGACTGCTCGGGCGGGACGTCGGCGTCACGTCGGAGTCCCTCGGGCGTGAGCTCGAACACCCACGAAAAGACCAGCGCGACAACGAAGCCGATCGCGAGCGTCGCCACCAGCGCGCGCATCGCCCATGGAGGCGCATCGAACACGGGCAGCAGCGTCGCGCCGACCTGCACGACGAGCCATGCGGCGACCAGATACACGCCCGCCATGCGCAACACGTTGCGTCGTCGCAGTTCGTGGACAAGCTGCATCCGGCTCCCCCGGCGCCCGACGCGATTGGCGGGGGCGTCGGCAAAGCATGCCAGAACGCGGAGCCGCAATCGAAGGGAGTAGCGATCTTGTCCGCCGGCTCCGGATCGCCCGCGTGCTTCGCTGTGCGCGGCTAGGCGAAGCGAGCCGGAGTCTCCGGCGACGCGGATGCGAATAGTCGATCTGCCGCACTGACCCGATGGATGGTTGAGTCGGCGAGCGCATTTCGGCGCAACGCGACGCGCGCGGAAGCGGTCAGATGGATAGCCCCGGATCGCCCTCGACGATTTTCTGTTGCAGGCGCGGACGCTCGCCCGCTCGCCACCTTTCCGCGCGATGTGTCACGCGATATCGCAGCGGTCCTCCGTCGGCGCTCGTGGCGCGTGCGATCGGGCGGGGGATGCAGACGAACTCGGTCTCGACCGCGTCGGGTCCCGCGGTTACGACCGCGTAGCCGTGTCCGCCCATGTCGATGAACTCGAGATGCGGCGCGTTCGCGGGATTGCTTACGCGCCGGGCCGCGGCGAGATCGCCGGATTTCTCGTATTCGAGCGCGCTTCTGACGCCGTGCTTTAGCGTCAGATTGACGGTCGTCTCGTATTTTCCACCCGGACGCTCAGCGACGAAGAGCGGCCGCAACGGATACTCTTTAGGCCGGTGCTCGAGCGCTTCGGCGAACCCCGGCGCGGAGATCGATCCCGTGATGAACGCGATACCGACGGGCTCGAATGCCTGCGGCGGCAGCGACTTCGCGGAATAACCGGCCCAGAAACTGTGGCGGTCTCCGGACACGGTGACCAGGCCCTCGATGCGCTGGTCGCGGATGAAGTCGTAGAGCTCTGCGCGTTCGGTGTACATGCCGCTGAGATCGCCGCCTCCGAAGCAGGCGTAGCCCGCTCCCGGCCACGGCTTCGTGAGTCCCGCCGGTAGGTTTTGCGGATCGGCGCGCCAGTCGAGCGTGCCGTTCGACGCCGCCCAGATTTTCCACGTCGCGCGCGAGGCTGCGAGGGTTCGCTTGAACCATGCTTTCTGCTCCCGACCCAGCAGCGTCATCGGCGGCTCGCTCTTGCGGAAATTCGGCACCGTCGCGCCGCCGAACGGAATCGTGTCGGGCGGCTTGCCACCGTTGAACGCTCGTCCGCCGTCGAGCACTTCCATCACTTCCTGCGGGAAGAAATTCGGAAAGTCCTCCGAGCCGAACGCGTCGGCGCCCGGCTGGCTGGCCGGATCCTCCATCGTGAAACTGTGGTGATCGGTGATGACGAGGTCGATGTGCCGCCCGTAACGCATTGAGCGATAGGCGGTCATGCTCGCGAGCGCGGCGTGATTGTTCGGCTCGTCGCCGAGACCATCGGCGTCGAAGCGAACGATCGGCGTGTTGCGAACCTTCGGGCCGGCAAAGCGATCGAGACCCTTGCCCGAAGATTTGCGCACGCGCGACGGGATGTTCTCCCACCACGCCTGATTCGCGGCGACGCGCAGCGCCTGGGCCGGCTCGGCCTCGCCGCCGTACTTGATGAAGCTTTGCCAGCCCTGCCAGGAAAATTCGTGGTTGTCGCCGATGCAGACGAACGGCCAGCGCGCGCGAGCGTCCTGGATGTCCGGATCGCGCGTGTTCGCCCGATAGACCGTTCGATAGCCCTCGAGCGTGGTCGGTACGTGGAAATTGTATACCTTGCGCGAATCCGGAATCCTGCCGATGTCGAACACCGTCCGATCGTAGCGGTGTGGCACTTCCTCGGGATATTCGACGACCTCGTAGATGAAGTCGCCGAGGTGGAGCACGAAGCCGAGCCGCGCCTCTGTCGGAGCACGCTCGTCCTCCCAGATCATCCGGCGGTACGCGTTCTGCGCGCCCTCGTTGACGCTCTGGCACGAGACGAACGCGAAGCGCATCGGACGAGCATCGATCTCGCTGGGGGCCGTGATCGTCCGGCCGATCCGGCTGCCTGCGCCGGTCTCGTCGGTGAAGCGGTACCAGTAGATCGTCGACGGTTTCAGGCCGGCGGCGAGGACACGGCACGTCCAGTCGGACTCTTTCAGCACGGGCACGCGCACGGTTGCGACGACGCGCGTGAAATCGGCATCGAGCGCGACTTCCGCGATCAGGTGATGCGATTCTCCGGCCTCGAACGGACGGCGCGTCCAGAGAATGACGCTGTCGGGCTCCGGATCGCCGGAAGCGACGCCGTCGGGATAGAGATCGCGACGTTCGACCCACGCCGTCTTCGAGCCGCGGGCGATGCCGCCGAGAGCGAGTCCGGCACCGATCGCAGCGGCGGACGCGATGAATGCACGGCGAGTCAGTTTCTTCATTGGCGAAGCCCGGTGAGAAAAAGCCGGGCTATTCTGCGCACTCGCGGAACGGTCTCAAATCCGTCGAGGCCGCGATGCGGTGAAGCGCAGGCCATGCGAGGCAGACCGATTTTCGTCAATGTCGGCGCACGGTGTCGCATGTGCGTGCTCGATGGAGCATGCCGAAACGATGACGAGCGCTTTCGATGTCGTCGAGGCGTTTCGCCGATGCGAGGTCCGGCTCGATTCCGTGCCGGGCGGCAACCCGGCACGGAATGCTCGCGACGTCAGTTCATCAGCTGCTCGAAGCCGTTCGCGAAGATCGTATCGCTGCTGCAGATCGCCGTCGGCGCCGCGACGGCGTCGATGGCGTAGCTGCCGCCTTCGACGGTCTTTCTCAGCGGCGAGATTTGCGCGTGCACCTCGAAGCCGTTTCCTGCCGGCGCGACCGGGCTGGCCTTCAGCGAAGCATGCGCATCGAAGCGTGCGCCGGCGGTATCGGCGCTCGCCGTCGCCGCGGCAAGAAGCACGGCAACGACGCACGCGCCGCGCCATGCGGTTGGCGATCGGCGAGCCGATCGCGCGAGGATCGCGGCGTCCATCTCACTTCCCCTTCGACGATTCGAGGCGGGCGATGCGATTCATCAATTGCTCGACCGTGGCTTCGAGCGCGGCATTCCTCTGCGCGAGCTCCTGCACCGCTGCGATCGTGACGATCTGTGCGGGATACGTATCGACCTGCAGGATCTCGTTCTCGGGAGTGTGTTTGGTGCCGGGCAGGTATTCGCCGGATTTCGTCACCGCATCCGGAAACACCTCGGCGAACTCCTGCGCGATCACGTTGTAATAGCGCTGGTCGGCAACTTCGGCGTGCTCGGCGCGGTAGGCGTCGGTGTAGCGGAAGCTGACCGGACGAACCCTCGAGAGCGTGTCGAGCGCGTTCTCGACCGAAAAGATGTCCTGCTTGATGCGGCCGTCGGAATTCGCCCGCCATGCGCCGGCGGTCGATTTCGAGGCGGAGCCGTCGACTTTGAGGTTGTCCTCGATCTCGACCGGATTGGAAATATGGACGCCGTTCGTCGCGCTGATGTAGAGATTGTGCTGGACGTTCGATATGTACATTCGAGCATACGAGTTGTCGCGGCTGACCAGCGTCAGATCGGTATCGTCGTCCGCGCCTGTACCTCCGCGCGGATAGATGACGAAATCGTCGCCGGTGAAATGCAGTGCGGACGAATTGACGATGAACCCGCCGTCCGCCCAGACGTCGAACTGGTCCGGGCCGTTGCTGCTGACCCGGTCCACGCGATTCGTGCCGCCCCAGACGAAGCTGCGGTCGTGTCCGCTGATGACCTGGCCGGAATAGCCGCCGGCGAAACTGTCGGTGGCGGCCGCGAGTCCCCAGTTGAAAGCAGCGGCGCGGATTCCGGTTGCCGTGGCTTTGCCGACTTCGAAGGAAACGTCGCCTGAGGAGTAAGAGCGAAGCTCGGCGCCGAAATGGTCGTTCACGCGCATCAGCAGCGGCGTGTCGTCCAGCGTGCCGATATAGCTGCCGGGCGCGAGTCCGACGTTGCCCATCGTCGACCAGCAGGCATCGGCTCCGGCAATCGCCGTGCGGCCGGCGAGGTCGACGAAATCGCCTTCGCCGGCCTTGCGGACCGCGACGCCGATCCAGCCTTCCTGCGGCGGATTCGAGGCGAAATCGACCTCAGTGCTGAAGGCGCCGTCATGAACGTCGACGCCATACACGGTGGCCGCATCAGCCAGCGGCACCGCGGCGTGCTCGCTGCCGTACAGCGTGATGCGCAGGTCGTAGCGACCGTCGGCCGGCTGGCCGCCGTCGTTCAGGCTGCCGTGATAGGTGAAGCTCGCGGCATCGGCGACGGATCCGCAGAAGGCGAACGCGACAGCGGCCGCCAGCGCGTGACGAATGGATGCTTTCATCGGTTTCTCCCAAGCAACGAAACGGAAAGCCGGCCTTACCGGCATCGGTGGGTGTTGTCGCCACCAACTGTTGAATACGCGGAAAGGCGAGAAAGCTCGCCACGCCGCGTTCGCGCAGGGGTCTGGATCGGGAGGATTGCTATGGATCCCCGCGCTTCGGGTTTCGCGCCGTGGCCGAGCGGACGCCTCGGGCTATGCTCGGAATTGCGGGGTACGGCGAAGATTGTGATCGGGCATGACGCGCTTCGCCGAGCGCGCGTTCAGTGCGTTTCTTTCCCGGGCTTGCTCATGTCTCCCTGCGCTACCCGGGTCGTCGGCGATGCCGAGCGATCGAGGACGGCTTTCATGTAGCGAGGGATGACTTCGTACGTTCGTGGAAAGTCTCCGTTTTCTTGCGAACGGCGCGTGTCGCGGGGCAGTTCGATGTCGGCTGCGCTCGGGCGCGATCCCTGCAGTAATAAATGCGGTACGTGCCAGTATAAATACGTACCTCCTCCTCGTAATTTTCCGCTGTCATTCCTGTCGTGCAAGTTGCTTCCATAGGCGATGAAGGACTCTTCTTGTCGCCTCGCCTGCGCGAGGTGCCGGAATGCCGGCCCGCGGTCCCGCTGCGGTCGCTGGAATGCACGGCATGGCGGATTCGGATTGCGAAAGCAACCGGGTCGAAAACGATGTCCAGAACCCGAGAAGAGAGGAGAGGGCTCATGAAGCAGTACGGTTTCATTCGTTGCGCGATGCTGCTCGCGATCGCGATGCTGTCGTTTTTTTCCGGCGGCACGCGCGCCGGCGAGATCGCGCAGGTCACCGGCGTGCACTGGACGCAGGCGACCCAGGAACAGAAGAAGGCCTATCTCATCGGCATCGCCAACATCGCCGAGATCGAAATGGCCTATCAGGGCGAGGGCCAGCTGTCCGACGATCAGACGCTCCTTCCGCGCATGGCGCGAGGGCTGAAAGGACAGACGCTCGACAGCGTGCGCGAAGGCCTCGACAAGTGGTATGCCGCGAATCCCGGTCGTCTCGATCGACCGGTCATCGAGACGATCTGGTACGAGATGGTCGTGCCCGGTCTCAACAAGGGCAACTAAGGGAGGCTGACATGAAACGTATCCTGATGATCGTCGCGGCCTCGGTGGTATTCGGCGCAGCCGGTTGCACATCGATGACTCCGAAGCAGCAAGGCACTGCCAGCGGCGCCGCGATCGGCGCGGTGGCAGGCGCCGGCATCGTGGCGCTGACCGGCGGCAGCGCATGGACCGGCGCCGCGGTCGGCGCCGTGGCCGGCGGCGTCGCCGGACATATCAAGGGCGATCGGGAAGAGCAAAAAGCGCATCAGCAAAAGCCGCATTGATAAATCCCCTGGCGGCCTGAAGCGAGAGAGACGCTACATGAGGCTCGATGACTCGCCGGCGGTTTGTCGCTGACAAGCCGCCGGAAGAGCAGCCCGGGATCTTCCGAACGGCGCGCGAGCTCGAGCG
>DASZWL010000306.1:0-13221 GCA_035546695.1 Rhodanobacteraceae bacterium
GGTCGCGACGCATGCGGAAGCTGCCGGCGCCCCTCGCAGCTTGCGGATGCCGATGTCGTATCCTCTGGATGACGGCTGTCGATTTCGATTCCGGAGCGTCTTGGGACTTAATTGGGATATTGCCGCCGTGACGATGCGAAGGCTCGTTCGCTATCTCGGGATTCTGGCTTCCCTCGCAGCGCTGGCATGGATCGCATTCCGCTTCGCGCGGAGCGGTGCATTCGATCTGCTCGCGAACGCGCCGGCTGACCCTCTCGCACTCGCGCGCGCGGTCGCGCTTTGCGCAGGGGGCTATGCCATCGCGATGTGTTTCCTCGCAGTGGCGTGGTGGCAGCTCGTCTCGGCGCTTTCACCGCATTCGCCGACCGCACGGGAAACGATGGCGACGTACGCCGTCAGCCAGTATGGAAAATATCTCCCCGGCAATTTCGCGCACTACGCACTTCGGCATGCATGGAGCCGGCGCGCCGGCATCCCGCACGCGGCGCTCGCGCTCGCAGCGATGCTCGAGGCTGCGCTCCTCCTGGTCGCTGCGCTCGCCGCCGCCCTGCTCGGCGACACGACGCGGCTGCGAGTCGTCTCAGCGCTCGATCCGCGGCTCGCGATCGCATTGTTACTGGTGATGCTCGCCGGGTTCGGTTTCGCGTTGCGGTTCGTGCGGCGCATGCACGTATTCGAGCGCTTCCGGATGCCGCCGCCGCCGCGAGCGCGCGTCCTCGTCGCGTGCACGGCGATCTATTTCGTATTCATGGTCGCGAGCGCGGTGCTGCTCGCCGTGCTCGCTCGAACGCTCGGCATCGGCTTCGATTCGTTTGCGATCCTGCTTGCCGCGAACGCCGCGAGCTGGGCGGCGGGATTCATCGTCATCGGAGCGCCCGGCGGGCTCGGCGTTCGCGAAGTCGCCTTCGTGGCGTTGGCCGGCGCGACGCTCGGCGAAAGCGGCGCGCTGCTCCTGATCGGAATCTTCCGCATCGTCACGTTTCTCGGCGACACGCTGTTCTTCGCGGCCGGATCGTTTGCTTTACGCGGCGCGAACGCCGCGCGCCGCAACACTTCCATTCCCGACCATCGGAGCCCGCCATGACCTGGTGGCAACGCCACGCGTACCTGATGCTCTACATCGTGTTCACGGTTTCCAGCCAGCTGATCATCCGCTGGCGCGTCGGCGGCGCGGGAGCGCTCGCGCCCGGCGCCGACCGTGTCGCGTTCGTCCTGAACCTCCTGGCGACGCCGTGGGTCTGGGCCGCGTTCCTCGCGACCTTCCTCGCCGGCGTCATGTGGATGCTAACGCTTGGAAGGCTCGATCTCACCTATGCGTTTCCGTTCACGGGCATCACGTTCCTGATCATCCTGTTCGCGGGCGCGCTCTTGTTCGGGGAACCGGTCAGCAGCGGACGCGTCATCGGCACGCTGCTCGTCGTCTCCGGCCTCGTCGTCGTCGTGCGGTCGTGACCCGCAGCCATATCGACGCGCCATCCGCTCGACGTTCGCCGGAGCGCCGGTGCAGGCTAGCACGCTCGAACACCGCCTCTGTACACTCACCGCGCCCAGGACTGTGACCGATCCGATGTCGTCGAGCGGAATTCCGTTCAACAAGCCGTACATGACCGGCCGCGAGCTCGACTTCATCGCCGAGGCGCACGCGAACGGCCATCTTTCCGGCGACGGGCCGTTCACGCGGCGCTGCCATGCATGGCTCGAGCGAACGACCGGCGCGCGCAAAGCGCTGCTCACGCATTCGTGCACGGCCGCGCTCGAGATGGCCGCACTGCTGCTCGATCTCGAGCCCGGCGACGAAGTCGTCATGCCTTCGTTCACGTTCGTCTCGACGGCGAACGCGTTCGTGCTGCGCGGCGCGGTGCCGGTCTTCGTCGACATCCGCGAGGACACGCTGAATCTCGACGAGCGGCTGATCGAAGCCGCGATCACGCCGCGCACGCGCGCGATCTGCGTCGTGCATTACGCGGGCGTCGCCTGCGAGATGGACGAAATCAACGCGATCGCGGCGAAACACGGCCTCGCCGTGATCGAGGACGCCGCGCAAGGCATCCTCTCGACGTACAGGGACCGTCCGCTCGGCACGCTCGGCGCGCTCGGCGCGCTGAGCTTCCACGAGACCAAGAACGTCATCGCCGGCGAAGGCGGCGCGCTGCTCGTCTCCGATCCGCGCTTCGCCGTGCGCGCCGAGATCATCCGCGAGAAAGGCACGAACCGCTCGCAGTTCTTTCGAGGACAGGTCGACAAGTACACGTGGGTCGACGTCGGATCGTCGTACCTGCCGAGCGAGATCCTCGCTGCGTTCCTCGCCGCGCAGATCGAAGAAGCCGAGACGAGCACCGAGCGCCGGCTCGCGATCTGGCAGCGCTATCACGAAGCGTTCGCCGATCTCGAAGCCGCGGGCCGTTTGCGTCGCCCTATCGTGCCGGAGCATTGCCGCCACAACGCGCACATGTATTACCTGCTGCTGCGCGATCTCGACGAGCGGACGCGCTTCATCCGCGCGCTGAAGGAAGCCGACATCCATCCGGTGTTCCATTACGTGCCGCTGCACAGCGCGCCGGCGGGACTTAGGTTCGGTCGCGCCGTCGGCGATCTGCCGGTGACGACGCACGCGAGCGATCGCCTCGTGCGCCTGCCGCTCTGGCTGCCCGACATGGATCAGCCTCGCGTCATCGATACGGCTCTGGGATTCTTCCGATGAGCGCAAGCGCGCCGGCGATCTCGGTCGTGACGCCTGTGTACTGCTGCGCGAGTTGCCTGCGCGAGCTGTGCCGGCGACTCGGCGAGACGCTGTCGAAGATCGCCGACGATTACGAGATCGTCCTCATCGACGACGCGAGCCCGGACGGCGCATGGAACGTAATGCGCGAGCTCTGCGCGGCCGACGCGCGGATCAAGGCGATCGGCCTCTCGCGCAACTTCGGCCAGCATTACGCGATCGCCGCCGGGCTCGAGCACGCGACAGGCGAGTGGATCGTCGTCATGGATTGCGATCTGCAGGATCGGCCCGAGGAGATCGCCGCGCTGTACGCGAAGGCGCGTGAGGGGAACGACATCGTGTTCGCCGAGCGCGAGGTCCGCAGCGACGGCTGGTTCAAGCGCAACGCCTCGCGCGCGTTCATCGCGCTCCTCAACTGGCTGAGCGGCGCAAACTACGACTATCGCACCGCGAACTTCGGCATCTACAGCCGCGCCGTCGTCGACGCCGTGCGCAGCATGGGTGATCGCTCGCGGTTCTTTCCGGTCATGGTGCGCTGGACCGGGTTCCGCTCGACGTCGATTGCCGTGCAGCACGATGCGCGCGGCGAAGGCAAGAGCGCGTATTCGCTGCGCAAGCGGCTGCGACTCGCGCTCGACGTCATCCTGTCCTCGTCCGACAAGCCGCTGCGGCTCGTCGCGGCGCTCGGCATCGTCGTCTCGCTCGGCGCGATCGGCATGACCGTCTACAGCCTCGTGCGGTATCTGCACGGCGACGTCACGGTCGCAGGCTACACGAGCCTCATCGCGTCGATGTGGCTGATCGCGGGCGTCGTCCTTTTCTGCATGGGCATCATCGGACTCTATGTCGGACGCGTGTTCGAGAGCGTGAAATTCAGGCCGACATTTCTCGTGCGCGAGCGCATCAATTTCTGATGGGGCCGCCGAAGACCGCTCTGCTGCGACACTCGCCGCTCGAATCGGCCCGCTTCGGCCTTCGCGTGTTCCGGGCCGAAGCCGACGCGATCGACGCCGAAGAGATCGACGCCGAGATCGAGCGCGAACGAATCGACGTCGCGATCGTGCGCTTGCCTCGGCCTGCGCTGAAGCCGGCGCTCGAAGAACTGCGGCGATGCGGCCTTGCGCCGATCGTCGCGGACACGCTGGTCGCCTACGGCAAAGGCCTCACGGCCGAGGACCGGACATCGGGCGACGGACGACTCGTGCTGCGGCCGGCCGTCCGCGGCGACGCGGATCTGCTCGCGCGAACGGCGCGCGCGATCTTCGCCGGCTATGCGACCCACTTTCACGCCAACCCGCTGTTCGCGCACGATCGCATTCTCGACGGATACGCCGAATGGGCCGCGCGGCATGCCGAAGCGCACGAAGGCTCGGCAGCATGGCTCGTCGAGCACGATGGCAAGCTGGCCGGATTTTCGTGCTACAGCATCGACGCCGCGTCCGGCACGGCCACGGGCGTCCTGAACGGCATCCTGCCCGAGTCGCGTCGCCGCGGCGCCTATCGCGCGATGCTCGAGGCGATGCTTGCGGATTTCTCGACGAAGGGCCTCCGGCGCTTCCATATCGCGACGCAAGCTCACAACGCGGCCGTGCAGCATGTGTGGACGTCACTTGGCCTTGCGCTCGAGCGCGATAGCCATACGGTGCACATCAACGCGCGACGCGATCGCATCGCGTGAGCGCCGGAGGCCGTTGACGAAGGAATGGCGCGATTCGGCGGATCGGATTCGCGCCGTCGCGTCAGCGTCGCAGCCAGTCCGTGCGGTGCATTCCGGGCTCGTAGATCCAGATTTCGTAATCGGAAACCTCGAAGGTCGAGTCGGGGCGACCGAGGTCGGCGATGTAGGCGTCGCGATCGATGCGCGCCGCCTCGGCGCGCCGGAATGCGACGAAATAGCGATCGCTTTCGGCCGGCGGATCGAAGCAGTGCTCGGACACGAGCCAGCGGAAAGGCCTGATGCGCGTCCCGGCCGTGACGCCGCAGACTTTGATTTCACCGTGCGACGCGAGCGTCGTCACGTTCGCTTCCCAGTACGTCGCATAACCCTTGTCGAGACCGCGCTGCTCCAGCGCCGAGCGCAGACTGCAGATAAGGTTCGGAGCATCGCAAGTCCCTCCTTGCGGAGCACGCGGTAAAGCGAACGCCCGAAGGGAAGCGCCACCGCAGAACGCGACGACGAAGACAGCCGTCACGATTGTCGATACGAGAGCGTGTGCGCGCAGCCGCAGCCGCAGCGTCGTCATCAGCGCCGAAAGGCAAAGAAGGAGCGACGGCAGCAAATAACGACCGATCGGAAGATCGATAACGACGATGATGCCGAGAACGGCGACGAACATCGCCGCCGCGAGCGCGGCGAAGAAGACACTTGTCGGCGAGTCGCTACGCGACGGGCGCAACGTCAGCAACGATGCCGCGAGGGCGAGGCCAAGGAAAATCGCTCGCGCCCAGCGCGACGCTCCGAACGCCGGCGCGGCCTCGAACGGCAGGAACGATCCGTAGTCCAGGAACCCGGACGCACCCTCCCAAAGTTTTTGCGCGGCCGGCAGCCAATCCTCGACGGAGTGCGAGCGAAGGGTGCTGACGCCGGCGGCAACCTGCAAATGTGCGCGCATCACCTCGTGCAGTGCGGCACCGGCAAGCAGCACTGCGATGGAGACGACGAAAAGGCGAGCGATGTCCTGCCACTTCCAGAAACGCAGCGTCACGATACACGCGGCCGCGAGAGGAAGCATCCAGTAGACGAATGCCCGCAGCGGGCTTCCGACGGCAAACTGGATGAGCAGCGTTGGGTACGCAATCCAGATCCATTTTGCGACGCGTCGGCGTTCTTCGCCTCGATCGAGGATTCGCAGCGAAAGGTAGATCAACAGAGCGAGCTGTCCGAGCACCAGGCCGTAAGCCGCCTGCACGTAAACGACACCGATGTGTTCCGACGAGAACGGCGCCAGCACGCCAAGCGCCACGATCACCGCGAACGCAGAGCTTCGCGTCATGTGGCGGACCATCAGCGCCACGCTCGCGATGGCGAACACCAGCGCGGTCATGTTGGCGAGCTTCAAGGCCGGCAAGCACACGCCAAGCACGAGCACGAATGGCAGGGCGAAAATCTGCGCCGCGAGCGTCCATATCTCGCCGTTCGCATAATGCCAGGTGCTCGGGAAAAGACTTCCTTCGCGCAGGATCTCGTCGGCGAGCAGCACCGGAACCGCCGCGTCGGAGTTCAACCAGAGAACAAGCGATACGCTCAGCAGCCGAATCGCCGTCACCGCGAATAGCGCTACCGCGACGCCGCAGAGGATCCAGTCGGCGGCCGATGCACCGAATCGAAGGCGCGGTCGATCGACCTCGGGCATCGAGACATTGCCGCCGGGCATCGTTCAGCTCAAAGCCTCGTCGAGCTCGGCGCGAAGATCCTCGACATTCTCGACGCCGACCGAAAGCCGGATCAAGTCGTCGCCGATCCCGAGCCGCTTTCGATTCGCCGGCGGCACGGACGCGTGCGTCATGATCGCCGGATGCTCGATCAGGCTCTCGACGCCTCCGAGCGATTCCGCAAGCGCGAAGAGTTCGCAGCGCTCGAGCACGCGCCGCGCTTTGCGCAGGCCGCCCTTGACGACGATCGAGATGATGCCGCCGAAGCCGTCCATCTGGCGCTTCGCGAGCACGTGCTGCGGATGCGACTTGAGGCCCGGATAGATCACGCGCTCGACGGCCGGATGCTTCTCGAGCCACTGCGCGAGCGCGAGCGCGTTCGCGCAGTGCGCGCGCATGCGGAGGTGCAGCGTCTTGAGACCGCGCATCGCGAGGAACGCATCGAACGGCCCCGCAACCGCACCGACCGAGTTCTGCAGGAACGCCATCTTCTCGGCGAGCTCCGCGTCGTCGCCGACGACGGCGATGCCGCCGACCATGTCCGAATGCCCGTTGAGGTATTTCGTCGCCGAGTGCACGACCATGCTCGCGCCGTATTCGATCGGCCGCTGCAGCATCGGCGAGCAGAACGTGTTGTCGACGACGAGGATCAGCCCGCGCTTTTTCGCGAACGTGCCGAGCCTTGCGAGATCGACGAGCTTCAGCATCGGATTCGTCGGCGTCTCGGCCCAGATCATGCGTGTGTTCGGCTTCACGGCCGCCTTGACGGCATCCATGTCGCCGAGGTCGACGAACGTGAAATCGAGCCCGGCGCTGCGCCTTCGCACGCGTTCGAACAAGCGATAGCTGCCGCCGTAGAGATCGTCCATCGCGACGACGTGGCTGCCCGAGTCCAGCAGGTCGAGCACCGTCGCCGTAGTCGCCATGCCGGACGCGAACGCATAGCCGGCGCGGCCGCCTTCGAGATCGGCGACGCAGCGCTCGTAGGCGATGCGCGTCGGATTTTGCGTGCGCGAATACTCGTAGCCCTTGTGCACGCCGGGGCTTTTCTGGACATAGGTCGATGTGGCGTAGATCGGCACCATGATGGCGCCGGTCGATGGATCGGGGTGCTGGCCGGCGTGGATGGCGCGCGTGCCGAGGCCGGGAGAGTCGTTCTTTTTCATGGTTAGCCTTGTGCTTTATGAGAGTCAGGTGACCGGTTCGACGCCTGGCTTTTCTTCCAGTCGAACGGCAACTCGCAGAGCCGGCTGCCCGCAAATCTCGAACCAGACGATGCCTTCGGCGACGAGATCCACGACGAGTTCGAAGCGCTCGATTCCAGGCGGATGCGGAACGCTGAATTCGACGTCCCTGCTTTGCCCAGGCGCGACGCTTTCGAGCGATAGCGCAAAGCGGGCGTAGTCCTGATTGATGAGTCGCCCGTCGCTACCGAAGAGATGAATGCCGATGTTCACGCCGCCCAAACCGCTGAACGAAGGACGCCATATGCTGCTACCCCGATTCGTGACCGTTCCCGCGAATCGAGTGCATCGGTCGTCAATATTCGCCGAAAGGCCGATTCCGGCCAGAAGGCCAGCAGAAGAACGGCTGTCCATGCGGCCGAGCACATCGCCCTTGTACAGAAAGAACGTCCGACGGTTCTCTAGCAGCGCCGCGGTATTCCCCACGAATGATCTTCCCGCGGGACTGCCGACGGGATTCGAAAGAAAGGCATCGAAACCTGCAAGATCGGTCTTCAGCGCTTGCGTATTGAAGACCGCCATTTCGGCGCCGGTAAAACCCGCTGCACGCGCGGTCTCGAACAACGCTTGCACCTGCACATCCGCTTCGATCACGTCATACGTGCGCATTTCGTATTGCGATTGACTCGATCTCGAATGATACGGACCCGGCTCGTGCAGCGCGGCCAGACCGCCATCCTTGAGCACTCGTGCGAACTCGCGGATCGCGCGATGCTGATCGGGGACATGATGCAATGCGTCGAAGCAGATCACGCGATCGAAGGCTCCGTTGGCGAACGGAAGATCGGGACCTTCGAGCGGAACGAAATCGACGTGCAGCTGATCCCCGAGCACGTCGGATCGTATGAGACGCTCACCGATTTCGAGGGCCTTCCGGGAGACGTCGACCGCCGTGACTTCGCATCCGAGCAACGCGAGAACACGCGACATCCAGCAGGTACCCGCGCCGAAATCCAGCACGCGCGCGCCGGGAAACAGCAGGACATTCGACAGCAGTATTCCCAGGCCCCCACACAGCTCGGCAGCCTCCGACGGCGATGCGAAGGGCTTTCGAGCGACGGGCGACTTGAGATCGAGCGTCGAGAAGTACCGGTCGGCACGCGCCGCGTGTTCGGCGAACGAATAGCGCGCCACCAGCGATCGAAAGTCGATCAGCTGGTCGCGCCCCTCGGCCGCATCATCGTTTCGTCTCTCCCGGGTCCGGACAGCACCTGCACGCGAAAGTAGGTTTCGAAGCGGGTTCATCGGATCACGGTATCCCGATCGACAAGATCACTGTTTCGCCGATGCGAAGAGATCGAGATGACGCTTGCCGTCGGCATTCGCCACATCGTTCTCCGATACCCATCGCGACATGACGTCCTCGGGAGACCCGCAGCGAAGCATCTTGCCGTCGACGTTCAACACGTAAACTTCGGAAGAGTAGGCAAACAACTCATCGAGATATTCGCCGGGATCGAGGCCCACGAACTTGCGCATGCAATAGGGATGAAACTCCGTCAGCACGTTCGGACGGTGCTTCGTCAGCATCCTGCGGAATCCGCGCCATGCGAGCAGCTCGAAGCCCTCGATGTCGAGCTTCACGAGATCGATCCTCGGAAGATCGGCTGTCAGGTCATCGAGCAGGCGGGTCTGCACGAAGAAGTCTCCCGCGCCGGCGGCGACCGCCTGGCCGTTCGACGTTCCCGAATCCGACCGGATCGACACGCGTCCATTGCGATCCGATGCCGCGCACACGCTGACGCGCACATGATCGAATCCGTTGCGTTCCAGCGCCCGGAAGATCAGCTGCGCGTTCTTGTCGAGCGCTTCCACGGCGACGACTCGTCCAGCGGGTCCGACGAGGTGCGCGGCCAGATTCGTGAAGTAGCCAATGTTCGCTCCGACGTCGACGAACACGTTTCCCGGCACGAGCAGGTTACGGATCGCGGCCGTGACGTGGGTTTCGTAAAGATGCGTCGCTCGGATATGGCGGCCGATGTCGCGATCGTCCGCGCGAACGAACAGCGAGAACCCATCGAGAACGACTTCTTCGGCGGGTCCATGATGGGCTTTGCCTGAATGCCGCGCGGCGAATTCGGCAGATTCCATGAAACGCATGGCGAGGTCGGCAGGTGGAATCCGCTGCTCGCTCAGGGCGCGGCACAGATGGGACCACCCGCTTGCGTCCGGTTCGCGGCCGAGCAGAAGGCGATACGCGTGATGCAGGTCTTCCCGCGTCGCGTAATCCGGCGCGCGCGTCGGAAGCGCTTCTTCAGCTGCTTCGGATTGCTGTGTCGCGGATGTCATGTCGGTTCGTCCAGCCTTCGCTTGCTCGACCACGCTCACCCCGCCCGCCGCCGCAGATAATTCAAAAGATCGATCCGTGTGATCAGCCCGAGGAATTTCTCCCCATCCATCACGATCGCGACGTGCCCGACCTCGAACACCGGCAGCAGCGATTCGATCGGCGATTTCACGTCGAGCACCTGGAGCTTCGTGACCATCGCGGTCGACACCGGATCGCGGAACTTCGTCTCGTCGAGATAGACATGCAGCAGCACGTCCGATTCGTCGACGATGCCGACGATGCGGTCGCCGTCCATGACCGGCAGCTGCGAGACGTCGTAAAGCTTCATGCGGTTGTATGCGGTGATCAATAGATCGCCGGGCGCGACGACGACCGTGTCGCGACGCACGTACGGGCGCAGGATCAGATCGCGAAGATCACCGTAAAGCTCGCGCTCGAGGAAGCCGTTGTCGAGCATCCAGTAATCGTTGTACATCTTCGAGAGGTACTTGTTGCCGGTGTCGCAGACGAACGTCACGACGCGCTTCGGCGTCGCCTGCTCGGCGCAGTACTTCAGCGCTGCGGCGACGAGCGTGCCGGTCGACGAGCCGCCGAGCACGCCTTCCTTGCCGAGCAATTCTCGCGCGGTGAGGAAGCTTTCCTTGTCGGTGATCGCGTAGGCTTTCTTCACGCGCGAGAAATCGCTGATCGTCGGCAGGAAATCCTCGCCGATGCCCTCGACCATCCAGCTCGCCGATTTCGTCGAGAGCGTGCCTTCGTTGATGTATTGCGCGAGGATCGAGCCGACCGGATCGGCGAGGATGAATTCCGTCTGCGGCGAGACGCGCGCGAAGTAGCGCGAAAGCCCGGTCATCGTGCCGGACGATCCGCAGCCGAACACGATCGCGTCGACGCGGCCGTCCATCTGCTCGAAGATCTCGGGGCCGGTCGTCGTCTCGTGCGCGAGCGGATTGTCGGGATTGCCGAACTGGTTGATGAAGTACGCGCCCGGCGTCTCGCGCGCGATGCGTTCGGCGAGATCCTGGTAGTACTCGGGGTGGCCTTTCGCGACGTCCGAGCGCGTCAGCACGACCTCCGCGCCCATCGCCTTCAGGTTGAAGATCTTCTCGCGGCTCATCTTGTCGGGCACGACGAGGATCAGCCGATAGCCCTTCGCCTGCGCGACGAGCGCGAGGCCGAGCCCGGTGTTGCCGGCCGTGCCTTCGACGAGCGTCGCGCCGGGCTTGATCTTTCCGGCGCGCTCGGCGCCTTCGATCATCGAGAGGCCGATGCGGTCCTTGATCGAACCGCCGGGATTGGCGCTTTCGAGCTTGAGATAAAGCTCGCAACGCCCGGTGTCGAGCCGCTCTGCCTTCACCATCGGCGTCGCGCCGATGAGTTCGAGCACGCTCCTTGAGATCGTCATGCACGCTCCGGATCGCGCCGGACCCGCGCGCAAAGGCTGACGGGCCAAATCTCTAAGGAGACCGTGGCGTCACTGGTCCGGAATGATAACCGAGCGGCAGGCGCCGCAGCCGACCGGCGCGGCGCCGTGGAAAGACGTTGGGCGATCCCTTCCGGGATCAGTGTGCTGCGGCGGGTCTGGAGTGTTCCCACATCGAGGTCAGGATGTCCTTCGTGCGCAGCTTTTCCTTCTTCATGTTATGCAGCGTCACGTCGTCGATCGGAAGGACGCCGAGCTCCGCATCGCGCACCTTGCTGTCGAGCTCCTTGTGGCGTTGATACAGCGTGCGGAATTCGGAGTTGTTCTGCATCAACGCCTCGATCTCTTTCTCGTTCTGTTCGAACATCAGCTGACCTCCTCTTTGGACATGCGTCACGGGCACAGTGGCGCGACGACGCCGCGCCACCGGCTCGAGACGATTACGACGGGATTACGCGATGGCTCGTGAAGAGCCGTTCGGCCCGAATGCGGCGCGACGGAACAGATCCCATGAGCCGACGCTGGACGCCACTGCCAGGTTACGTCCGCGTTCGCATGGCTCTTGGGGAACTGAGGCGTTTGCATCCTCGGTCGCTTGGGCTGCACTCATGGCCGACTGCTTGCCCCAAGTGGAGCGGCCTCGCCGGACCACCTGGGAGTCAAACGCTACTCCCTCGTTCCGGGGTTGGCAACCGCGCAAGAAGCATGCCCGCAAGATCGGTTACACGGGCGGATCACTTGATGTAATTTTCTTTATTATCAATGTGTTATGAAATAATAACGTCCATAACAATCGGTTCGATCGCGTCGTCTACGAAGAGAGCCGTAAATGCTTGCATTCGCGGCGCGGCGACAGTCTTTTCAACGTCGACGCAGGCAAATCCGTGGCTTCTTTTTGCGGTCCGGCGCGCGGTCGTCGACGACCAAATTCGCCTGGAGTCCGGCGAAGCTCACCTGCTCGTCGTTCTCGCGAAAGCGGGAATCCAGCGCCTTTCGATAGCCTGAAAGCCAAGACGCTAGGTTCCCGCTTTCGCGGGAACGACGACCTGTGGTTTCCCGCCTGTTTTTTTCTTCTTTCCGGCTCTCGACTTCGTGCGGTTCTACTTCGGCGCTTCGAGCCGGATTTCGATGCCGCTTCGCCCTTTCGCCGCCGAGCCGACCGCCTCGATCCGGCTCGCCGCGATGCCCGAAGCGACGAGCGCATCGCGCAGCGATTGCGCGCGCGCGACGGCCAGCGTGCGATTGCCGCCCGCACCGGCCTCGATGTGGACCTTCGAGCCGGGCGATGCGTTGATGAAATCGACGACGGCGCCGATCCGCGCCTGTCCGGCGGCGGTGAACGTCGATTGCCCGCGCTCGAACGCACTCTCGCCGAGCGTCATGCGCGAGGCCGACGACGCTGTCGCCTTCGCCGACGACGACGATGGCGACGAAAGGCTTCCGGCAAGCTCCGCCTCCTTCTTCGCGAGTGCGGCTGCCTTCGCCTGCGCGTCGGCCATGCGCTTGGCCTGCGCGGCTTCGGCGCGCGCCGCCTCGGCCGCCTGCGATGCCTCTTCGCCTTGAGCCCGCGCGGCTTCGGCTTCCTGCGCGAGGCGCTCGGCTTCCTCGGCGCGGATCTGCGCCTGCAGCCGCTGCTGTTCGAGCTCGCGCCGCGCCTGCGCCGCGTCGCGGCGTGCGGCTTCGAGCTGCAGGCGATCGTTGTCGCGCTGCAACGACGCGCGCTGGCGCTCGGCGAGCTCGGCCTCGGCCGTCGCGCGCGCGATCTCGATGCGCCGTCCGGCGACATAGCCGAGATGCGGCCGGTCGCGGCGACCGCCGTCCTTGAACGCCTGCAACGCGGCGCGCGCAAGATCGATCTGAGCCGGCGCGAGCGTGCTGAGCCGCGGATCGGCCGCGAGGCTGTCCAGGCTCGCCGCGAGACGCTCGTAGTCGGCGTCGCGCGCGTGCGCGTCATGTGTCGTGCCGCCGAGCGCGACAGCGAGAATCGTGAAGGCGAACGCGAGACGGCGGCTCATTGCGCGGCTCCGTCCGGATGGCGCGCGGCATCGCGCTCGAGCTCGGCGTTCTGCTCCTTGAGGCGCTCGACCGCTTCGCGCGCCTTGGCGAGGCGCGTGCGCGACGCCGCGAGCTCGCTGTCGACCGCCGACTCGCCGGCGAGCGTTGCCGCATCGTC
>DASZWL010000307.1:0-3000 GCA_035546695.1 Rhodanobacteraceae bacterium
AAGATCGACCCCGAGCACCTCAACCTCTTGAGCACGAATTCGCCGCTGGGCGAGCTCATGGCTGCGGCGCTTTCGGTGCGCAACCGGCCGCGCGAGATCATCAAGGAGCGCGTCGAGGACACCGGCCGCCACGTCGTGCACCGGCTCGAGCGCTTCCTCAACACGCTCGGCACGATCGCACTGATCGGTCCCTTGCTCGGTCTCCTCGGCACGGTGTTCGGCCTCATCAAGATGTTCTTCGCGGTCATGATCTCGGGCGTCGGCGATCCGATGAAGATGGCCGGCGGCATCGGCGAGGCGCTCGTCTGCACGGCGGCTGGCCTCTGCGTCGCGATCCCGGCCTACGTGTTCCATCGGTATTTCCGCGGGCGCGTCTCCGACCTCGTCGTCGAGATGGAGCGGCAGGTGTTTCTGCTGACCGACGAGCTGACCTCGGTCGGCGAGGCCACGTCGGCCGCGCCGGCGATGCGCGTCGCGTCACGCGCGGCGGGCTGAGCGATGCGCATCGCTTCCGCGCGCCGCGAAGACGATTTCGAGATCAACGTGATCTCGCTGATCGACGTCATGCTGACGCTCCTGATGTTCTTCGTGCTGACGACGACGTTCGTGCAGCACACGCGCATGAAGGTGACGCTGCCGCAGGCGACGACGGCGGAGCAGAGCGATCAGCGCGAGGCGCTGACGATCATGATCGATCGCGACGGGCATTATTATGTCGACAACAACGAAGTACTGAATCCCGGCCTCGATACGCTGAGCGAGGCGATCGAGCGCGTCGCCGGCGACGACCATGATCGTCCGGTGACTCTTCGCGCGGACGCGATGACGCCGCATCAGTCCGTCATCACGGCGATGGATGCGCTGGGACGCCTCGGCTTCACGCGGTTGTCGATCGCGACGACGCCGGCGCAGGCATCGCTGCATCCGTGAGCCCGGCCGCCGCCGTCACAGCGTCGTTCCTCGAGACCTATCGCCGGTTGCTCGGCTACATGCGCCCGCATCGTTGGGTCGCGACGGTCGCCGTGCTCGGCATGTTCTTCGACGCGACGTGCAGCGCGATCTTCGTGCAGCTGATCAAGCCGATGCTGAACGGTCTCTTCGTGCATCGCGACGCGGCGACGATCCTCTGGCTGCCGATCGCGATCGTCGTGCTGTTCCTCGTGCGCGGCACCGCGACGTACGCGACCGATTTCGGCATCGCGCGCGTCGGCCGCGGCATCGTGCAATCGCTGCGGAGCGAAGTGTTCGCGCGTTACCTGCGATTGCCGGACGCGTACTTCGACCGCGAGCCTTCCGGCCAGCAGATCTCGCGGCTCGTCTATACGGTCGAGCAGGTCGCGACGGCGAGCACGGAATCGCTGAAGAACCTGATCCTGCATTCGCTGACGGTGATCGGCCTCACGATCACCATGCTCGTCAACAGCGTGCGGCTGACGCTGGCGCTGTTCGTGCTCGCGCCGCTCGTCGCGACGATCGTCTATTTCGTCGGACGCCGATACCGGCGCATCAGTCATCGCATCCAGCGCTCGATGGGATCGGTCACCGGCATGGTCGACGAGGTCGTCTCGGGCCATCGCGAAGTGCGCATCTACGGCGGCCAGTCGTACGAGACCGAGCGCTTCGACGCGATCGCCGACGAGAACCGGCGCCTCAATCTCAAGGTCGCCTCGACGAATGCGTTGTCGACCTCGCTCGTGCAGCTCGTCGCCGCGTGCTCGCTCGCGGCGGTCATCTTCGTCGCGACGCGGCCCGGCATCATCGACGAGATGGATCCTGGCACGTTCATGTCGGTCATCAGCGCGATGATGGTCATGCTGACCTCGCTGAAGCAGCTGACGACCGTGCAGGCCGGCATGCAGCGCGGCATCGCGGCCGCGCAGGATCTCTTCTCGGTGATCGACACGCCGGGAGAGCGCGACGACGGCGAGCTGCGCGTTGCGCGCTGTCGCGGCGATCTTGCGCTGCGCGGTGTGGAACTTCGCTATCCCGGCCGCGTCAGGCCCGTGCTCGACGGCATCGATCTCGACTGCGCTGCCGGCACGGTGACGGCGCTGGTCGGACCATCCGGCGGCGGCAAGTCGAGCCTCGTCAGCCTGATCCCGCGCTTCTACGATCCGACCGCCGGCGAGATCCGGCTCGATGGACACCGCATCGACGCCTACGCGCTCGACAGCCTGCGCGAGCAGATCGCCTGGGTCGGACAGAAGGTCGTACTGTTCAACGACACGATCGCGCGCAACATCGCGTACGGCGCGCTGACCGAGGCATCTCGCGCCGAGATCGAGCAGGCAGCAAGCGCGGCGAATGCGATGGAGTTCATCGAGCGCCTGCCGCAGGGCCTCGACAGTCCGGTCGGCGAGGGCGGAGCTCTGCTCTCGGGCGGACAGCGCCAGCGCATCGCGATCGCGCGCGCGTTGCTCAAGAACGCGCCGATCCTGATCCTCGACGAGGCGACGAGCGCGCTCGATTCGGAATCCGAGCGCCTGATCCAGAACGCGCTCGCGCGGCTGATGCGCGAGCGCACCGTCGTCGTCATCGCGCATCGCCTGTCGACGATCGAGCACGCCGACCAGATCGCCGTTCTCGACGAAGGACGCATCATCGAGCGCGGCAGTCACGCCGAGCTCATCGCGCGCAACGGCAAGTACGCGGCACTGCACCGCATGCAGTTCCGCGAGGATGCGAAGCCGGCGCCGGCGATGATGTCGCCGCTACCGTCGTGAGCCGGCTCGAGCAGCGCCTGCACCGGATCTGGTACGACGGCGAGCCGGTGCCGTTCTGGCTGTCCGCGCTCGTGCCGGTCTATCGCGCGTTGCGCTGGCTGCATCGCTTCGCATATCGCATCGGCATCAAACGTCCGGCGCGCATCGGCGTTCCGGTCATCGTCGTCGGCAATCTCACGGTCGGCGGCAGCGGCAAGACGCCGCTCGCGATCGCGCTCGTCGAAGCCTTGCGCGCGCGGGGATTCCGTCCTGGCGTCGTCAGCCGCGGCTACGGCGG
>DASZWL010000308.1:0-1774 GCA_035546695.1 Rhodanobacteraceae bacterium
GCGCCAGCTCGGCAAGGTAGTGAACAAGATCAACGCGCTGGAGCCCGAGCTCCAGGCGCTTTCCGACGACGCGCTTCGCGCGAAGACCGCCGAATTCCGCGATCGCCTCGCGAGCGGCGCGACGCTCGACAGCCTGCTGCCGGAAGCGTTCGCGACCGTGCGCGAGGCCTCGCGCCGCGTGCTCGGCCTTCGCCACTACGACGTGCAGATGATCGGCGGCATGGTCCTGCACATGGGCAAGATCGCCGAGATGCGCACCGGCGAGGGCAAGACGCTCGTCGCGACATTGCCCGTCTATCTCAATGCGCTCGAAGGCAAGGGCGTCCACGTCGTCACGGTCAACGACTATCTCGCCAAGCGCGACGCCGCGTGGATGGGCCGCGTCTACAATTTCCTCGGCATGACGGTCGGCGTCGTCTTTCCCGGCATGGATCACGGCGACAAGCGCGGCGCGTACGCGACCGACATCACGTACGGCACGAACAACGAGTTCGGCTTCGATTACCTGCGCGACAACATGGCGCTCTCGAAGGAGCAGCGCTACCAGCGCGGATTGCATTACGCGATCGTCGACGAGGTCGATTCGATCCTGATCGACGAGGCGCGCACGCCCTTGATCATATCGGGCCCGTCCGACGAATCGCCGCAGCTCTACGTCAAGGTCAACCGTATCGTGCCGCGCATGATGCGGCAGGAAAAGGAGCCGCTGCCGAACGAGCCGCCGGTGCCCGGCGATTACTACGTCGACGAGAAGCAGAAGCAGGTGCACCTCTCCGAAGAGGGCATGGAGCACGCCGAACAGCTGCTTCGCGAGGACGGCATCATCGGCGAGAACGAGAGCCTCTACGATTCGCAGCATCTCTCGGTCGTGCATCACCTGAACGCGGCGCTCCGCGCGAACGCGATCTACCAGCGCGACGTCGATTACATCGTGCGCGACGGCGAGGTCATCATCGTCGACGAGTTCACCGGCCGCACGTTGCCGGGGCGCCGCTGGTCCGATGGCCTGCATCAGGCCGTGGAGGCGAAGGAAGGCGTGCCGATCCAGCGCGAGAACCAGACGCTCGCGTCGATCACGTTCCAGAATCTGTTCCGCATGTACAAGAAGCTCGCCGGCATGACCGGCACGGCGGATACGGAAGCTTACGAATTCCAGCAGATCTACGGCCTCGAAGTCGTCGTGATCCCGACGCACCGGCCGATGGTGCGCAAGGACGAGGCCGACGTCGTATTCCTGAAGCAGAAGCCGAAGTTCGACGCGATCGTCGAGGACATCAAGGAATCGTACGAACGCGGCCAGCCGGTGCTGGTCGGCACGGCGTCGATCGAGATGTCGGAGCTTCTGTCCGGCATGCTGAACAAGCAGCGCGTCCCGCACGAGGTGCTGAACGCGAAGCAGCACGAGCGCGAAGCGCACATCGTCGCGCAGGCGGGACGTCCGAAATCGATCACGATCGCGACGAACATGGCCGGCCGCGGCACCGACATCGTGCTCGGCGGCAGCCTCGAAGCCGAGCTCGGCGCGCTGCCCGAAGGCACGCCCGAGTCCGAGCGCGAGCGCATCAAGGCCGAATGGAAGAAGCGCCACGACGAGGTCGTCGATCTCGGCGGCCTTCGCATCGTCGGCACCGAACGTCATGAATCGCGGCGCATCGACAATCAGCTCCGCGGCCGCTCGGGCCGTCAGGGCGATCCGGGATCGAGCCGCTTCTATCTCTCGCTCGAAGACAATCTCATCCGCATCTTCATGGGCGAAGGCGTCGCGCGCATGATG
>DASZWL010000309.1:0-6645 GCA_035546695.1 Rhodanobacteraceae bacterium
CCGTGCCCGAGCTCGAGCGCGAGAATCCGTGGCCCTCGCGCTGGACGTTCGAGCACGCCGCACGCGCACTCTGGCATGACGCCGGCACGCTGTATCCCGAGCTTCCGACCGGAAATGGTTTTTGCATGTACATCCGCCGCGCGGTCGTCGACGAAGTCGGCGGGCTCGACGAAGCCGCGTTTCCGCACGGCTACGGCGAAGAGAACGACTTCTGCCAGCGCGCGTCGGCAAAGGGTTATCGCCACCTGATCGCCGGTAACGTCTACGTGCGCCACGAGCGCAGCGCGAGCTTCGGCCACGAGCGCCGCGCGAAGCTCGGCGACGCCGGCATGGCGGTGCTGCGCGAGCGGTGGCCGGACTACGAGCGCGATGTCGGCGCAACGCTGTTTTCTTTCGAGCGGCGCGTGCTCGACTGGCGCGTGCGCCGCATCTTCGCGAGCGCCGTGACGCACGAGCCACGGATGCGCGTGCTCGTCGCGGGCGACTCGGCGGACCATCGGGAAGAATGGCGGCTCGTCATGCACGACGAGCGCGTCGATCTTTGGCGCGGCGAGCACATCGTCGTTTCGCATGCGTCAGATCACAGCGGCGCGAATGCGGATCCGACTTCCCTCGACGATCGCCTTTCGCGCTGGCTCCAGGCACACGCATTCGACGCGATCGTCGCCGTGGGCAAATATCCCGTCGAATTGCGCGATGTCGCCGAGTGCGTCGGCATCCCGTTCGCGGAAATCGCATCAGGCGAAGACATCCATCGATGCGCCGAGCGCGCGATCGCTTCGGCGCGCACGTTCAAGGACGGCTCGCGATGACGCTGCCGTATCGCCGCGCATTGATCACGGGCGTCAGCGGCCAGGACGGCGCGCTGCTCGCGGCGCAGCTCCTGAGCGTCGGCGTCGTCGTAATCGGCACGCATCGCCCGCGCTCGAATTTCTGGCGGCTCGGCGAGCTCGGCATCGCGAAAGATCCCTCGCTCTCGCTGCGCGCGCTCGATCTCTCCGATGCCACAGCCTGCCGCGCGCTCGTCGCCGAGTGCGCACCCGAGGCGGTGTTCCATTTCGCCGGGCAATCGAGCGTCGCGGCTTCGTTCGCCGATCCGGTCGGCAGCATCGAGGCGAACGGCGTCGCGACCGTGCGCCTGCTCGAGGCCGTGCGCGCGGAATGTCGCGACGCACATTTCGTTTTGGCCTCCAGCGCCGAGATCTTCGGCGATTCGGCCGAGATGCCGCAAAGTGAAGCGACACCGCTCGCCGCGATCTCGCCGTACGGTCTCTCGAAGCTGCTCGCGCACGAAGCAGTCGCGAGCTGGCGCGCGGCATTCGGCCTTCGCGCTTCGAGCGCGGTCCTCTTCAATCACGAATCGGAATGGCGCGATCCATCGTTCGTGACGCGCAAGCTTTCGCTCGCGGCGGCGCGCATCGCGCTCGGGCGCGAGGAGTCGATCACGCTCGGCAATCTCGATGCGCGCCGCGATTTCGGCTACGCACCGGATCACGTCGCCGCGATGGCAGCGATGGCCGCGCGTCAGGAAGGCGCAGATTTCGTGCTCGCGACAGGCGTGGCGTCGAGCATCCGCGATTACGCGTGCGCGGCGTTCGCCGCCGCCGGTATCACACTCGACTGGTTCGGCGACGGGCTCGATGAGGTCGGTGTCGAGCGCGGCAGCGATCGCGTGCGCATCCGCATCGATCCCGCGTTGTTCCGGCCGAGCGACGCAGCGCTGCGCGTCGGCGACGCCTCGCGCGCGAGGAAGGAGCTCGGCTTCGCGCCGTCGCTCGACGTCGCCGGCATCGCAAAGCGCATGGTCGAAGCCGATCTCGCGCGCGAGCGCCGCGCGACGGACGCCGAGCACTAGATGCGCGTCATCTTCAACGTCGACGCGATCACCGCGCCGCTGACCGGTATCGGCCGTTACGCGCTCGAACTGGCGCAAGGGCTCGCGCGGCACGCCGCGATCGACGAGCTGCGCCTGTATTCGGCATATCGGTGGGTCGACGATCCCGCGAGCGCGCTCAGCGCGAACCGCACGATCGCCGCGGTACGGCGCAGCGTGCCGTTCAAGACGCAGGCGCTCGAGCTCTATACGCAGATGCGCGGCGCGCTGTTCCGCTGGCATACGCGGCGGCTTTCCGGATGGCTCCTGCACACGCCGAACTACGTGCTGATGCCGTTCGACGGGCCGGCGCTGACGACCGTGCACGATCTCTCGTGGCTCGATTATCCCGAGGCGCATCCGGTCGAGCGCGTACGCTTCCTCGATCGCCATCTGCCGCGGACGCTCGAACGCGCCGATCGCGTGCTGACCGATTCGGCCTTCATCGCCGACGAGATCGCATCGCGCTTCGGCGTGCCGCGCGCGAAGATCCGTGCGATTCCGCTCGGCGTCGATGCCGCGTACCGGCCGCGAAGCCGCGACGAGATCGCGCCGGTGCTGGAAAAACACGGACTGCGCGACAGTGCGTATCTTCTCGTCGTCGCGACGCTCGAGCCACGCAAGAATCTCGAACGTCTTGCGCGTGCGTACGCCGCGCTTCCGTCCACGCTGAAGGCGAGGCATCCGCTTGCG
This sequence comes from Rhodanobacteraceae bacterium, assembly GCA_035546695.1. Classification (GTDB taxonomy): domain Bacteria; phylum Pseudomonadota; class Gammaproteobacteria; order Xanthomonadales; family Rhodanobacteraceae; genus Dokdonella_A. The sequence continues at coordinate 2,567 of DASZWL010000309.1, forward strand.
ATCGTCGGCGCGCGCGGCTGGCTGAATCGCGATCTCGAACGAGTGCTCGCGCCGCTCGAAGCCGGCGGAACCGTGCGTCGGCTCGGCTATGTCGCCGAGAACGAGCTACCGTCGATCTACGCCGGCGCGCACGCGTTCGCGTTTCCGTCGCTGTACGAAGGTTTCGGCCTGCCGGTGCTCGAAGCGATGGCGAGCGGCGTGCCGGTGCTGACCTCTAACGTGTCCTCGCTGCCCGAAGTCGCGGGCGATGCGGCGTTGACGGTCGATCCGCTCGACGAGCGCGCGCTCAGCGAGAACCTGACGCGCTTGCTCGAGGACGACACGTGGCGCGATGCCGCCGCGGCGCGCGGCATTCTGCGAGCGCGCGAATATCCCTGGTCGCGTTGCGTCGAGGCGACCGTCGACGCGTACCGCGAAACGTCGCATGAGCGTTGAAGCCGCGGCGCGGCACGCGTTAGGCTGCCGCGTCCATACAGGGAGCCTCCGATGAGGAAACGAGGGATCGTCCGCGGAGCGCAAGCGCTCGTCGCGCTGCTGCTGGCCGGTATCGCCGCGCACGGATTCGCGCAGGCGCCTCCTGCTCCGCCTTCGCCGAGCGCGCCGTCGGTTGCGGTCTCCGCCGCCGCCGAAGGCATCTACGCCGACGCGCGGCCGAGCCTTCTGCAGGTGCGCACGCTCGTCGAAGCAGCGGGACGGCAATCGTCGATCGGCTCGGGCTTCCTCGTCGCTGCCGACGGGCTCGCGGTCACGAACTACCACGTCGTCTCGCAATACGCGCTGGAGCCGAAGACGTACCGCCTCGAATTCGCGCGGCCGGACGGCACGCAGGGATCACTGAAGCTGCTCGCGATCGACGTCGCGAACGATCTCGCGATCGTCAGGCTCGACGGTGCGGACCTTCCGCATCTCGACTTCGACGAAGCGGCGCTCGCCGACCGCTCGCCGCGCGGCGAGCGGCTCTATGCGATGGGCAATCCGCTCGATCTCGGCTTCACGATCGTCGAAGGAACCTACAACGGCCTCGTCGAGAAGAGCTACAACGCGCGCGTACACTTCACCGGCGCGATCAATCCCGGCATGAGCGGCGGACCGGCCGTGACTCAAGCCGGCAAGGTCGCCGGCATCAACGTCGCGAAGCGGCTCGACGGCGAGCTCGTGAGCTTCCTCGTTCCGGCCGGCAAGGCCGCCGCGCTGCTCGAGCGCGCGCGCAACGAAGCGCCGCTCGATCTTCCGCACGCGCGCGATGAGATCGGCCGGCAGCTCATCGCATGGCAGACGGATTTCTACCACGCGCTCGGCGAGCAAGGGTTCCGCGGCACGACGCTCGGTCCGTATCGCGCGCCGGAAAGCGCGGCGCCGTGGTTCAACTGCTGGGCGCGCACGAACGCCGATCAGACGCCGAAGCCGCGCGCGCAGCTCGACTCGACGTCGTGCAGCTCGCAGAGCTCGCTGTTCGTCGCCGAGGACGTCGACACCGGCCGCACCGAGCTCTCGCACGCGTACGTCAGGAGCGTCGATCTCAATCCGTTCCAGTTCGCCGCGTTCGTCTCGCAGTACTACGGCAACGGCGGCATGATCCGCGCGTGGTCGCGCAAGCGGCTGACGCAGCCCGAATGCCACGAGGATTTCGTCGCGCACGATGACGGCGCTGCCGCGGCGCCGGTGCTGCGCGCGGTCTGGTGCGCGCGCGCTTATCGCGATTTCGCCGGGCTCTACGACGTCGCGGTCACGACGGTCACGCAGGATCGCGACAAGGAAGCGCTCGTCTCGAGGCTCGCGATGCAGGGCGTCAGCTACGACAACGCGCTCGCGCTGGCCAAGCGCTTCGTCGCGGAGGTCGCATGGACGCAATGAGCGATTCCGTGGTCTGGATCGAGATCCTCTCGCGCCAGCGCGACGTGCTCGCGCGCCATCGCGCGACGACGTTGCCGGTCACGGTCGGGCGCGCTTACGACAACGACGTCGTGATCGACGATCCGCACGTCGCTGCGCATCACCTGCGCATCGCGCGCCACGAGGACGGATCGCTGCATGCCGAGGACCTCGGCAGCCGCAACGGCCTCTTCGTCGATCGCGAGCGCGAGCGGCGCGACGACGTCGCGCTCGACGGCGATACCGTGCTCTCGATCGGCGCGACGCTCTTGCGCGTGCGCACGTCCGCGCAAGCGGTCGCGCCCGAAGAGCCGATCGTGCGCCGCACGTCGTTCTGGCCGGCGGCGATCGGCTGCATCGCGGGCGTCGTCGCGCTCGCCGTTCTCGATCTCTGGCTCGGCGAGACGGCCGAGCCGAAGGCGATCCGCTATTTCATGCCGCTCTTGATCCTCGCCGTGCTCGTTGCGGTGTGGACGACCGGCTGGAGCATCGTCGCGCGCGTCTTCACCGGCCACGCGCGCTTCGGACTGCATTTCCTGATCGTCGCCGCGGGGCTGCTCCTCTATTCCGTCTACGACCAGTTCGCCGAGATCGGCGCGTTCGCGATCTCGTGGACTTCGCTCGCGACGAGCTCGTACGTCGTAGCGTGGATCGTGCTCGGCGCGGTCTGCCTTGCGCATCTCCTCGCGATCCACCGCACGCGCCTGCCGCTCAAGATCGGCGTCGCAGTCGTGCTCGCCGCGGCCGGCATCGCGATGCAGACGCTGAAGCTCGACGAGATTCGCGCGAACTACGGGCAGCCGGTCACGCTGCGGCGGCTCGAGCCGCCGGCGTTGCGCCTCGTCGCGCCCGAGCGCGCGTCGGCGTTCTTCACCGACAGCGCCGCGTTGCGCGATCGGCTGGACGAGGCGCGCACCGAGGAGCCGGCCGACGGCGATCCCGACACCGGTAGCGACGACTGAGGCTCAGCGGTAGAGAATCAGGCCGAGCGTCACGAGCCAGCCCGAGACCGCGAGCAGCAGCACGGGATCGCGCACCGCAAGCGCGCTCGGATCGCTCGCGCCGTCGCGCATCGCGATCTTGAGATAGCGGCCGAGCCCGAGCGCGACCCACGGCGTCGAGAACACGAGCGGATGATGGCCGTGCCGCGCGAGCACGGCCGGCGACAGCGTGTAGAGCACGTAGGCCGTGAACGTCGCGGCCGCGACCGCAATCATGACGCGCTCGAGCGTCGTGCGGTCGTAGCGGAGCCCGACGCCTTCGGCGCGCAGGTTGACGATGTCGCCGTGGCGCTTGCCGAGCGCGAGCAGGAGTGCGAGCAGGAAGCCGAGCGCGACGATCCACGGCGTCAGCGGCACATCGGCGCCGATGCCGCCGGCGACGATACGCATCAGGAAGCCGGTCGCGACGACGAGCGCGCCGAGATACGCGACGTGCTTCAGCGCGAGCGAGTACGCGATCTGCAGCGCGAGATACGCCGCGAGCGTCGCGACGAGCCAGACGCCGCCGGCGACTGCAGCGATCGCGAGCGCTAGCGCGGCAAGCGCGACCGCGAGGCCGAGCGCGGCTGCGGGCGTCACGGCGCCGCGCGCGACGGGTCGGTTCCGCTTGACCGCGTGGCGCCGGTCGCGCTCGGCGTCGACGACGTCGTTGCCGGCGTAGACGGCCGACGACAGCAGGCAGAACGCGAGCGTTGCAAACAGCGCGCCGCGCAGTGCATTCGCATCGCCGACCGCTTGGCCGAAAATCAGCGGCAGCAGCACGAAGCCGTTCTTGATCCACTGCTCCGGACGCGCGAGCTCGAGCAGCGCGCGCACGGGTCAGGGCGCTCCGCTGGCAGTCTTTGTCGCGGCGGTGCCGGCGACGGCGGCTTTTGCGGTCGCGAGCGCCTCGACGTCGCCGTTCTCGAAACCCGACATCGAAATCGTGTCGGCGTGCCACTTCGGCGGCACGTAGCGCGTCGTCAGCGCGCGCCAGGTTTCGGCGATCGTCGCCATCAGCGGCTTGCCGGGCTTCGGCGGTGTGAGATCGATGCCGCCGACGGCATCGCGCCCGGTCGTGGGCGAAGCCGCGTAGAGACTCATCGACGCCGGCTTGCCATCGGCGAGCGAAGGCACCGGCAGGCGAAAGCGCGGCTGGGTCACGGTGTATGCGTTCGATGCGAGCTTCGTGCCTTTCGCATCGAGCCAGTCGACGACGAGATGGCC
>DASZWL010000310.1:0-2913 GCA_035546695.1 Rhodanobacteraceae bacterium
GAGCTCCTCGCTCGCGTCGACATCGTCGACGTGATCCAGGAGCGCGTGCCGCTCAAGAAGGCCGGGCGCGACTGGTCGGCGCGCTGTCCATTTCACGACGAGCGCTCGCCCTCGTTCACGGTGAGTCCGGCCAAGCAGTTCTACCACTGCTTCGGTTGCGGCGCGCACGGTAGCGCGATCGGGTTCCTGATGAATTACGACCGCCTCGAGTTTCCCGACGCGGTCGAAGAGCTCGCGAGCCGCGCCGGCCTCAAGGTGCCGTACGAAGGCGGACGCGAGGCGCCGCGCGAGGACACGACCGATCTCTACGCGATCCTCGACGCGGCGGCTTCGTTCTATCGCCGCCAGCTCTCGGCGAGCGACAACGCGCGCGCTTACTTCGCCGATCGCGGGCTCGACGAATCGACGATCGCGAAATTCAATCTCGGCTACGCGCCGGATCAGTGGGATGCCATCAAGAACGCGCTCGGCACGAGCGCGCAGCGCATTGCGTTGATGGAAAAAGCCGGCATGCTGACGAGCGGCGAGCGCGGGTCGAAATACGACCGCTTCCGCCATCGCGTGATGTTTCCGATCCTCGACCGGCGCGGGCGCACGATCGCGTTCGGCGGACGCGTGCTCGTCAAGGAGGACACGCCGAAATACCTCAATTCGCCGGAGACGCCGCTGTTCCACAAGGGACGCGAGCTGTTCGGGCTCTGGCAGGTGCGCGAGGCGCACCAGAAGATTCCGCGGCTCGTCGTCGTCGAAGGCTACATGGACGCGATCAGCCTGCACCAGTTCGGCGTGCCGCAAGCGGTCGCGACGCTCGGTACCGCGACGACACGCGATCACGCCGAGATCCTTTTCCGCCAATGTTCCGACGTGTACTTCTGCTTCGACGGCGATCGAGCCGGCCGGCAGGCCGCGTGGCGCGCGGTCGAGTCGGTGCTGCCGCGCATGCGCGACGGACGGCAGGCGCTGTTCCTGTTCCTGCCCGACGGCGAGGATCCGGACAGCCTGATCCGCAAGGAAGGCAGCGCCGGCTTCGAAGCGCGTCTCGCGAGCGCGACACCGCTCAGCGAGTTTTTCTTCGCCGAGATCGGCAAGGACGCGAACCTTTCGAGCCTCGACGGCAAGGCGCGGCTCGCCGAGCGCGCGCGACCGATGCTCGCGCAGATTCCGGACGGCGCGTTTCGCGATCTGATGCTCGCCGAGCTCGACCGCTTGACCGGCGTGCACGTGCAGATCGCAATGCCGGACGACGCGAGCGCGATGCAGCGTCCGGCGCGTCCGCAACAACGCTCGCTCGTGCGCTCGGCGGTCGCGCTGCTCGTGCAGAGTCCGCAGCTCGCAGCCGCGATCGAACCGCCGTGGACGTTCGCCGAATTGCGCCAGCCCGGTGTTCCGCTGCTCGTCGAGCTGATCGCGCTCTGCCGCGATCGGCCGGACATCACGACCGGCGCGCTGATCGAGCATTTCGCCGATCGCGACGAAGCGCGCGCATTGCAGAAACTCGCGGTGATGGAGTTCCCGGGCGGCGATGCCGAAGCGCGGGCGGAGTTCCTCGATGCGCTGCGCCAGCTCGAACGCCAGACGCGATTGCAACGTCGTGGCGAGATCGAAGCGAAGATCCGCGACGGTGGTCTCGCGGCGCTCAGCGACGTCGAAAAGAACGAGTTGCGCGAATTGCAGTCCGCGCTCGGACGCGCCGGCAGTGCATGATCGGAACGCTACGCGGCGCGCGAGTCTTCAATGTCCCGTGCACGACGGCGCGTTGCAAGGCGTGACTGCACGCTCGTTCATGAACTTTTCGCTCGACTGCCGCGCGGCTTCGAGATCTCCGTAGCGGCGACACGTCGTGTCGACGATGCGCGAGCCCGGCTGCGCGGTGCGCTCGCAGACGAGTCGATCGCGATCGCGTAGCGTCAGGATCGAGTTGATACTTTCCTGCGCGTTGAAGAGCTCGACGCGCGTCGCCCTGTCCATCTTTTCGACCGAATCGTTCGTGTCGAAGAGGCGACTCATCTCGTCGAGCGCCGTTTCGACTTTCCTGCGCTCGTCCGGCTTCACGTACGCATAGCGGCCGTCGCCGGTCATTTCCGTGCGCACTTCGGCGGCGACTTTGTCGAACGCGGCCTTCGTGTCGGCCTTGACGACCTCGCGATCGGCGGCATGCGTGATGAGCGGAATCAGCGCAAGAACGAACAAGAGCACATTCATCGGTTTCATGTTTCAGCTCCCACGTCGCCGCAGATCGGCGCGGATCGCGGCCGCGGCGTTGTGTCCCGGCGCGCCCGTGACGCCGCCGCCGGGATGCGTGCCTGCGCCGCAGAGGTAAAGCCCCGGCAACGCGCCGCGATAATCGGCGTATCCGATCATCGGCCGCGCGCTGAAAAGCTGATTCAGCGAGAGAGCGCCGTGGAAGATGTCGCCGCCGATCAAACCGAAATCGCGCTCGAGATCCAGCGGGCTCTTGATCTGCCGGCCGAGCACCGACGCGGCGAAGCCCGGCGCGAAGCGATCGACCGTCGCGATCATGAGGTCGGCGACTTCCTCGCGATGATCGTCCCACGATTTTCCGTCGGGCAGTTGCGGCGCGACGTGCTGGCAGAAGAGGCTCGCGACGTGCTTTCCGGCGGGCGCGAGCGAATCGTCGAGCGTCGACGGAATCAGCATCTCGACGATCGGCTCGCGCGACCAGCCGTATTGCCGTGCATCGAGATACGCGCGATCCATGTAGTCGAGGCTCGGCGCCAGGATGATGCCGGCCGTCAGTTGATCGCCGGCCTGCGGCAGCGCCGTGAAGCGCGGCAACTCCGACAGCGCGACGTTCATGCGGAACGTGCCCGAGCCGCAACGCCAGTTCGCCATGCGCTCGCGCACCGGCTCCGGCAGCAGCGAAGGCGCGATCAATCGCTCGTAAAGCAATTT
>DASZWL010000311.1:0-5294 GCA_035546695.1 Rhodanobacteraceae bacterium
GAACTGCTTGGCCGGACTCACCGTGAACGAGGGCGAGCGCTCGTCGTGAAATGGACAGCGCGCCGACCAGTCGCGCCCGGCCTTCTTGAGCGGCACGCGCTCCTGGATCACGTCGACGATGTCGACGCGAGCGAGGAGCTCATCGATGAATTTTTCGGGGATGCGGCCGCGCATACTCCCTGTAGCATGCCACGGCCGAGCGGCGGTGCGTTCAGTGCTTCGCGGGCGTTTCCGGAGCCGGCTCGCCGCCGGTGCGGACGTTCGAGCCGATGTTCACGTTCCCGTCGATGTGGACGCTGGCGGCGTCGGCGTTCCCGTCACTTGACGCGTCGTCGGTGGTGAGGAAGTCAGCAAGAGTGTGCGTGATTGAATGGTCGCCTGTGAGATCAGCGATCTCGGCCTTTCGCTCCCACCAGTTGCTCACGACATAGTATTCATAAAACGTAAGACCGTAGCGCTTGAAGATAGGGTCGTAGCGCTCGCGCTCGCGGGCGTTCGATTCGTCGGAAGAGGAATCGTCGCCGTCGGCATCGGCCGTATTCAACAGCGTAGATCCCAGCGCGCCAAGCAATGGGCCGAACTCCTCTATAGGCATTGGTGGTTCGAGCGCCAGAGGCTGGCCCTTCTCATAGGAATCGGCGAGATCTCGTCCGTACGATGCGTATCGACCTTGAGTCGCCCGGAAGAAGCGCACTTTGACGTAGGCACCCAATGAAGGATCGTTCTGGATACGTGTGCCGAACGTGTCGCAAATCTGCTTCCATCGCTTCGCCGTAAGCTTGTGGCGTTTCAGTACGGCGGTCTTGCCTTCTTCGCCAGCCCACAGGATTTCGTTCTTGAGTGCGGCATAGTCCGCGAGGTCGAGGCCCATTCCCGAATCGAGCAGAGCCGCGGCAGGTGCTTCGCTTGGCTTCAGAACCTCGGCGGTGCGCTCTTCACGGCGTATGGCGGAATGCGCACTCGCGATCGCCTTGTCATCGACAAGCGGCGCCTGCGCCCGTGCGAGCAGCTCCGCCGGCGGCGCGCGCTTCGCGATCAGCTTCCCGGCGGCCTGATAGCGCTTCGCGCTGGTCGGATGCGTGCTGAGGATCGCCGAATGCGGATGCTCCTTCTCGAGCGCGGCGAGCTTCTGCTGAAGGCGCAGCATGCCTTGCGGGTTGTAGCCGGCCTGGATCATCCAGTCGACGCCGAGCCGGTCGGCTTCGAGCTCCTGGCTTCGATTGAACTTCAGTGCGACGAGGCCCGCGCCGGTATCGACGGCATCGGAGACGATCGAGCCGCCGACGCCGACTTTCGCGCCGACCACGGCGCCGAGGATCGCGCCGAGCACGCGGATGCCTTGCTGCTTGCGCTGGCCGCCGCGGATATGATCGGCCTTGTGGTGTCCGAGCTCGTGGCCGAGCGCGGCGGCGACGGCGTCGCGATCCTCCTTCGCGTATTCGACGAAGCCGGCTTCGACGACGACGACTTTCTCTTCGCCGGCGTAGGTGGCGAATGCATTGATGTCGGGGCTCGTCGAGTAGAGCAGCGTCGCCTCGACGCCGCTGACGCGTTCGAGATCGGCGTAGATCGCTTCGAGTTGCGTCGCTTCGGCGCGAAGGCCGGCATCGTCGGACTGCGTCGCGATATCGTGCAGTCGATAGAGATGAACATCGTCATCGGCGCGAGCCGCGCCGATCGAGAAAGCCGTCGCGACGACGATTGCCGCACGGGCCAGGAAGGAGGCGTGTCGTTTCATGACGTCACGAATACGGAACGTCGTGACGCAACCGGACATTCCGGCGAATCGCGGCTGATCGCGCAAACGAAAGCGGTGCCGCATCCAGGCCTGGATCACGCCGACGCGGGTGAGATGAATTATTCCGGGACGCGGCCGCGCATCATCAGCGGCTCAGGAAATTTTCGGGTTCGATTGCCGCTTGACGAAGTATCGCGCGCAGCGTGCCTTCGGGCATGTCGCCGGGATGATTGGGAATCGTTGCGTAACGCTTCGTCGCGGCGTTGAACCAGATTTCATGAGAGCCGGCCGCTTGCCGATCGAAGGTGAAACCGAGCGCTTTCAATCGGCGAACGATCTCCCGGTATCGGAAGCCGCCCAGACGCCCCACGGATCAGCCGAGGATCAGCGGGTAGTCGAACGATTCGCGGACTGCGGCGAGCCGTGTCGCCGTGCCGGCACGCTCGTCCTGCGCTTCGATGAGCTTCTTCGCGACATCGCGCGCGATCTCGAGCGTTTCCGTGATCGTGCGGCCCTGCGCGACGAGCCCCTGCACGTCCTCGCTGGTCGCGAGATAGACGCCTTCAGGCAGCTTTTCTATGTGGATGTTGACGATGCGCTCCATGGCGGACAGTCTAACCCAGCGTTGCGAGCCTGGCCTTCACGGCTTGCGAAACAGCGCCCATGTCGGCCTTGCCGGCCACCTGTGGCCGCACGAGCCCGATCACCTTGCCCATGTCCTTCGCGCCGCTGGCGCCGGAATCGGCGATCGCCTTCGCGATGATCGCGTCGACTTCGGCGTCCGAGAGCTGCGCCGGCATGTAAGCCTGGATCACGCCGACCTCGTATTCCTCCTTCGTGGCGAGATCCTCGCGCGCGGCCGCGCGGAATTGCGCGATCGAATCGCGGCGCTGCTTGATCATCTTTTCGATGACCGCGAGCACTTGCACGTCGTCGAGCACGATGCGCTCGTCGACTTCACGCTGCTTGATCGCGGCGAGGATCAGCCGGATCACGCCGAGGCGGTCCTTGTCGCCGCCTTTCATCGCGGTCTTCATGTCGTCGGTGATCTGCTGTTTCAGCGGCATCGAATGCCTCGCGGACAGTTTAGGGAGACACAAACGCAATCGGCCGACATCGCTCGCGCAATGCCGGCCGAAAGTTTCAGCCCGGATAGGGTGGGCCTCGGCCCACCGAAAGCTCAGTACAACCGCTGGCGCTTCGTCACGTCGCGCGAGACGCGGCGGAGGTGACGCTTGACCGCGGCGGCGCGCTTGCGCTTGCGCTCCTGGGTCGGCTTTTCGTAGAACTCGCGCTTGCGGACCTCGGCCAGCACGCCGGCCTTCTCGCAGGTGCGCTTGAAACGGCGGAGCGCGAACTCGAACGGCTCGTTCTCGCGGACTTTGACGCTTGGCATACACTCTCCGGATGGATGCCGCCCCGGGCGGCGGCGAGCCGCGTATTCTACCGTGACGAATCAGGGATTTGCAAAAGCGAAGACGTCCGCGAGCGGGCCCGTGCTCGGCATCGAGACCTCGTGCGACGAGACCGGCGTCGCCGTCTTCGATCCCGCGAAGGGCCTCCTCGCGCACACGCTCTACAGCCAGGTCCGCATGCACGCGGACTACGGCGGCGTCGTGCCCGAGCTTGCCTCGCGCGATCACGTGAGGAAGCTGCCGCCGCTCGTCGAGGAGACGATGAGGCAGGCCGGACTTCGCATCGCGGACCTCGGCGGCGTCGCCTACACGGCCGGGCCGGGGCTCGTCGGTGCGCTGCTCGTCGGCGCGACGGCGGCGCGCTCGCTCGCCTGGGCGCTCGATCTGCCGGCGATCGGCGTCCATCACATGGAAGGTCATCTCCTCGCGCCGCTGCTCGAAGCCGATCCGCCGGAGCCGCCGTTCGTCGCGCTGCTCGTCTCGGGCGGTCATTCGATGCTGATCGAGGTCGAGGCGATCGGCCGCTACACGCTGCTCGGCGATACGCTCGACGATGCCGCGGGCGAAGCGTTCGACAAGACCGCGAAGCTGATGGATCTGCCGTATCCCGGCGGCCCCGCGCTCGCGAAGCTCGCGGAGCAGGGCAGGCCGGGCGTGTTCCGCTTCGCGCGGCCGATGACCGATCGTCCCGGGCTCGATTTCAGCTTCTCGGGCCTGAAGACGCAGGTGCTGCTGGCCTGGCGGGCGAGCGACCGGAGCGATGCGACGAAGGCCGATGTCGCGCGCGCGTTCGAGGACGCGATCGTCGAGACGCTCGCGATCAAATGCCGCCGCGCGCTCGCCGCGACCGGCGCCCGCTCGCTCGTCGTCGCGGGTGGCGTCGGCGCGAACCGGCGCCTGCGCGCCGCGCTCGCCGAGGCGGGCATGAAGGAAGGCTTCCGGACGTATTTCCCGCGTCCCGAGTTCTGCACCGACAACGGCGCGATGATCGCGCTGGCGGGCGCGCTCCGGCTTCAGGCCGGGCAGGTCGAGACGCCGGCGATCTGCGTCCGGCCGCGATGGGATCTCGCGTCGCTGCCGCCGGTTGCCTGACCTATCCTCACGCCGTCGTCCCGGCGAAGGCCGGGACCCAGTTTTTCTTTCTGGCGGAGCCTGGAAAGCTGGATCCCGGCCTTCGCCGGGATGACGACCTTGTTAGGCTTGTGCCAAATCCGAATCGCAAATCCCAACCCCATGGACCTCGTCTTCATCGAAGACCTCCGCATCGACACCGTCATCGGCATCTACGACTGGGAGCGCCGCACGCGCCAGACGATCGCGCTCGACGTCGAGATGGCGTTCGACAACACGAAGCCAGCGGCAAGCGACGCGATCGGCGACACGCTCGACTACAAGGCGGTCTCCAAGCGCCTGATCGCATTCGTCGAGGCGTCGAGCTTCGAGCTCGTCGAGACGCTGGCCGAGCGCTGCGCGGCGCTGATCCGCGAGGAATTCGGTGTCGCGTGGGTGCGGCTCAAGTTGTCCAAGCCCGGCGCGGTGCGCGGCGCACGGTCGGTCGGCGTCGTCATCGAGCGCGGCAAGCGGTGAGCGGACGAGCGTGACGCGGGCCTACCTCAGCCTCGGCGCGAACATCGACCCGGAACGCCATCTGCGCGCCGCCGTGACCGAGCTCGGCGAGCGCTTCGGCGCGCTCGACATATCGCCGGTCTACCGCTCCGCCGCGGTCGGATTCGACGGGCCCGAATTCCTGAATCTCGCGGTCGGCCTCGACACCGATCTCGATGCGCCGGCGCTCGACGCCTGGTTGCACGCGCTCGAGGATCGGCACGGCCGCCGCCGCGACGGTACGCGCTATGCGAGCCGGACGCTCGATGTCGACATCGTGCTGTTCGGCGACGCTGTCGTCGATGGGCCGGGGCACCTCCGGATTCCCCGGCCGGAGCTTCGCGAAGCCTTCGTGCTCGTGCCGCTCTGCGACATCGCGCCGGACGCGCGCGTGCCACCGGGCGGCGAAACCATCGCGTCGCTTCGATCGCGGCTCGATGCGCTCCCTCGGCTGGAGCGCGTGCCGATGACTTTCGAGGCCGCGCCCGCCCGGCCGAACGAGGCAGGCCCGAACGAAACTGTCGATTAGGTCACAG
>DASZWL010000312.1:0-1702 GCA_035546695.1 Rhodanobacteraceae bacterium
TCGACAACGCGTGGTACCTGCAATACGACGTCGCGCTCGGTGCGCACGGCGCGCACAAATTTTGAGAAGCGCGAAGCCTTTGCTGCTGTCATGCCCGCGAAAGCGGGCATCCATTTTCAGGAAGCGACGAAGCAACATGGATTCCCGCTTTCGCGGGAATGACGGTAGAAGAAGAGACGGTTCGCGCAGCACGAGAGACGAATCATGATGAACAAATATGCACTGCTCCTCGTCGGCGTTTGCGCGGCGTTCTTCGCCCGCGACGCGCACTCGCTCGACGTCTTCGCCTGCGAGCCCGAATGGGGCTCGCTGCTCCACGAGCTCGCCGGCGACAAGATCGACGTCGACGTCGGCACGAACGCGTTGCAGGACGTGCACGTCATCGAGGCGAAGCCGAGCCTCATCGCGAAGGCGCGCCGCGCCGATCTCGTCGTCTGCACCGGAGCCGAGCTCGAAGTCGGCTGGCTGCCGCAGCTGATTCGCCAGGCCGGCAATCCGAAAGTGCAATCGGGTCCCGGTTATTTCATGGCGGCCGATCAGATCACGACGCTCGAGAAGCCGACCGCGCTCGACCGCTCGATGGGCGACATCCATCCCGATGGCAATCCGCATTTCCAGATGGATCCGTATCGCATCCTCGCGATCGCGAAAGCGCTCGATGCGCGGCTGGCGCAACTCGATCCCGCGAACGCGGCGACGTATCAGCAGAACCTCGCGACCTTCACGACGAAGTGGAACGATGCGATCAAGCGCTGGGAAGCGAAGGCTGCGCCGCTCAAGGGACGCAAGGTCGTCGTGCATCATCTTTCGTGGATCTATCTCGACACATGGCTCGGCATGGAACAGATTGGCGCGCTGGAGCCGAAGCCCGGCGTGCCGCCGACGAGCGCGCATCTCGCGAGCCTCGTCGACATCACGAAGAATTCGCACACGCTCGCGATACTGCGCGCCGCGTATCAGGATCCGAAGCCCGGCGACTGGCTCAGCGAGCACACCGGCGTTCCTGCCGTGACGCTGCCGTTCACGGTCGGCGGCGACGCCGAATCGAAGGATCTCTTCGGCCTTTTCGATTCGACGATCGACAAGCTCGTCGCGGTGGCGAAATGACGTTCGAAGGTCTCGAGCTCTCGATCCTTGGGCCCGCATGCATCGCTGGCCTGCTCGTGCTCGCGACGCACGTGCCGCTCGGCCAGCAAGTGCTCGCGCGCGGCATCATCTTCATCGATCTCGCGATCGCGCAGGTCGCCGCGCTCGGCGTGATCCTCGCGCAGGCGATGGGCGTCGACGAGCACGGCTACGGCGTCGAGATCGCGGCCGCGATCGCAGCGCTCGTCGGCGGCGCGTTGTTGACATGGACCGATCGCAAATGGCCCGATTTCCAGGAGCCGATCATCGGCACGCTGTTCGTGCTCGCGGCGACCGGCGCGCTGCTGCTGCTCGCGAACAATCCGCACGGCGGCGAGCACCTCAAGGATCTGCTCGTCGGGCAGATCCTGTGGGTCAGCACGAGCCAGCTCATTCCAGTCGCGATCCTCTCGGCGCTGCTGCTCGCCGCGATGTGGATCTGGCGCGCGAAGCTCTCCGGGATTCTGTTCTACGGCATCTTCGCGCTCGCGATCACGGCGTCGGTGCAGCTCGTCGGCGTCTATCTCGTGTTCGCGAGTTTGATCGTGCCCGCGCTCGCGACGACGGGCATCGAAGG
>DASZWL010000313.1:0-1500 GCA_035546695.1 Rhodanobacteraceae bacterium
GCGACGAGCGTTTCGAGAAGGCCGAACTCGCGCGGCGTCAGTTCCAGCGGAGCATCGTCGACGTGCGCGCGGCGTCGCGGCAGATCGAGGCGCAGGCGTCCGAGTTTCAATTCCGGCACGCCCTGCGTCGTGCGCCGTCGGAGGAGCGCTCTGACTCGCGCTTCGAACTCGCTGAGCGCAAAGGGCTTGACGAGATAATCGTCGGCGCCGAGATCGAGCGCGCGCACGCGCTCGTCGAGCGCTTCGCGCGCGGTCGCGACGAGCACCGGCACGGCGTCGGCGCGTGCGCGGAGGCGACGCAGCAGGTCGACGCCGTCCATCTCGGGGAGGCCGAGATCGAGCACGACGAGATCGTACGGATGCGCCTGCAGCGCGGCATTGGCTTCGCGGCCGCCGGCGAGCCGGTCGACGGCGTGGCCGGCGCGCACCAGCGCGGCGCCGATCGCATCGGCGATCGCGGCATCATCTTCGATCACGAGTATCCGCATCGGAATGTCCTCGGCGCGGCCATGTTGGCACGTTTCTTCGGCGGCGCGTCGATGCGCAAGGACCGCGTTCCACCCCCAAGGTTTCCTCGCAATCGCATCGGATGCCGTAACGCAACCGAAAGTCATTCGCATTCATGGATGGCGGCGGCACTCGGCGACAGGCCGATGACAGGGGGTGCGGCGGCAAAACCGCGCAGGCGACGCGCCGCCGAATATGCGTTCAGGCGCGCGATGCCGGCACGAGCTTGACGAGCACGATCTCGCCGCCGCCGTCGATGACGACGCGGCCCGCGTCGCGGCCATCGAAATCGATGCGGAGCGTGTCGCCGGTTTCGAGCGGAATCTTCGCGGAGTCCGTTTGCGCCTCCGCGCTTCCGGAGAAAAGATGCGCGAGCCAGACGACGCTCGTTTCCGGAAACAGCACCATCGGTCCGACCAGCGGACGCGCGATCAGCTCGGCACGCACGGCGTCGCGTCGCGTCATCACGTTGAAATCGCGCGTCGGTCCCGCGATGAGACGGCAATCGACGTGCGCCTCGCCGGCGAAACGCACGTGCCGGAAGCGCTCGACCAGGCGCAGCGTCGGCGCGCCGCCGATGTCGAGCTCGATGCCGTTGCCGGAGAGCAGCATCAATTCGCGTTCGACGCCGATAAACGGCGAGAACGGTCCGTCGCGCTCGATCTCTGCGATGCTGATGCGCCAGCGGAAATCGGTCGCATCGGCCGGATCGCGCGCGATCTCGGTCGTCCAGCCGCCGTCGTTCTTCCAGCGCATGCGCCGGTAGCCGGAGGCTTTCAGAAGTATCGTCGTCATCGTTCGGGCCGCGATTTCCGCGCGGCTGCGCTCAGCCTTCGGCTTCGAGCGGATGATAGACGTAGACGAGCGTCGCGCCGCCGAGGAAGTCGATCGTCGTCGCCTGCCGGCCGCCGAGACGGCGCGCGACGCGCTCGGACGCGCTGTTGTCGATGCGGATCAGACTGACGACGCGCTGTGCGTCGACTTTCCGGAACG
>DASZWL010000314.1:0-5401 GCA_035546695.1 Rhodanobacteraceae bacterium
GAGCTTGCCGTCGGAGGCATAGACCCGGAGCGGCACCTGGAGGCGGACGTCCTTCAGCGTCTCGACCGAAGGCAGGCGCGGCGAGATGAGCCAGTATGCCGTGCCGAGCGCGAGCGCGCCGGCGAGTGCGCCCGCGAGCGCCAGGTACAGCGCGTAGCGCAACAATCGGAGGAGTATTCTCATCTTGCGGGCGGGACTTGTGATGCTAGTCAAAGTAAACGCGGCAACTAACGGAGTATAGATCGCTGGCACGCCAGCGGACATCGCGGCGGGCGCTCGCAGGGGTTTGGTCCGAACTAAGTCATCGAAAGGACAGCGATTTGCCCTGCGTCGGGACGGGGTGTTGATAAATCGTTAAAGTTTGGATTTAATGTACTGGCGCATCTTTCGCTCGTAAGAGCGCGTGGGAAGGGGAAAAAGTGTGGGCCTGTTCACACCTAAAGCGCCGCCGCTGATCGGCGTCGATATCAGCTCGACTGCAGTCAAGCTGTTGCAACTGGGGCAGGTCGGTGGCCGTTACCGCGTCGAGCACTACGCGGTCGAGCCGCTTCCGCCGAACGCCGTCGTCGAGAAGAACATCGTCGAGGTCGAAGCCGTCGGCGAAGCGATCCGTCGCGCGTTCAACCGCTCGGGCGCCCGCACGAAGTTCGCCGCTGCCGCCGTCGCGGGATCGGCCGTCATCACGAAGATCATCCCGATGCCCGCCGACCTCACCGAAGAGGACATGGAGGCGCAGATCCAGCTCGAGGCGAACCAGTACATCCCGTATCCGATCGAGGAAGTCAGCCTCGATTTCGAAGTGCTGGGTCCGGTCAAGGACAACCCGGACATGGTCAACGTGCTGCTCGCGGCCTCGCGCACCGAGAACGTCGATCTTCGCGTCGCGGCGCTCGATCTCGGCGGGCTCGGCACGAAGGTCGTCGACGTCGAGGCGTTCGCGATGGAGAACGCGTTCAAGCTGATCTCCGACCAGCTCGCCGTGCCGAAGGATGCCGTCGTCGCGGTCGTCGACGTCGGCGCGACGATGACGACGCTGATCGTCCTCAAGGGCCAGCGCACGATCTATTCCCGCGAGCAGGTATTCGGCGGCAAGCAGCTGACCGACGAGGTCATGCGCCGCTACGGCCTTTCCTACGAGGAAGCCGGCCTCGCCAAGCGCCAGGGCGGCCTCCCCGAATCGTACGAGATCGAGGTGCTGGAGCCGTTCAAGGAGGCGATGGTCCAGCAGATCAGCCGTCTCCTCCAGTTCTTCTTCGCGGGCTCCGAGTTCAGCAAGGTCGATCAGGTCGTGCTCGCCGGCGGCTGCGCGTCGATCCCCGGCGTCGCCGACATGGTCGAGGAGCAGATCGGCGTGCCGTGCGTCGTCGCCAATCCGCTCTCGGAGATGTCGCTCTCGGGCCGCGTGCAGGCGCAGACGCTCGCGCAGGACGCGCCCGCGCTGATGATCGCCTGCGGGCTCGCGCTGAGGAGCTTCGACTGATGGCCAGAATCAATCTCCTCCCCTGGCGTACCGAGCGTCGCAAGCAGCGCGAGCGCGAGTTCTACATGCTGCTCGCGGCGTCCGCCGTCGCCGGCGTGCTGGCGCTCCTCATCGCGATCGGCTGGATGAGCGCTCGCATCGAGAACCAGCAGCAGCGCAACGCGTATCTCCAGAAGGAGATCAAGGACCTCGAAGCGCAGATCAAGGAGATCGACGAGCTCGACAAGACCAAGGCGCAGCTCCTGTCGCGCAAGCAGATCATCGAGCAGCTGCAGTCGAACCGCTCGCAGATGGTCCATCTCTTCGACGAGATGGTGAAGACGATTCCAGACGGCGTGCGCCTGACCTCGATGAAGCAGGCCGGCGACACGCTGACGCTCGAGGGCGTCGCCGAGTCGAACGCGCGCGTCGCGAGCTACATGCGCAACATCGACAACTCGCCGTGGATGGGCCGCACCGACCTGCGCAAGAGCGAGAACAAAGCCGGCACGAAGGACGCCGACAAGAAGGCGCCTTACGTCTTCTCGCTCGACGTCAAGCTGAAGAAGCCCGAGGACACGAAGGACGGATCGGCCGACGAGGCTGTCGCCGGAGGCGAATCGAGCGGCGGCGGCGCGCCCGTCGCTGAAAAGGACGCGGCCGGCGATGCGAAGGCCGCTCCGCCGCCCGCGAACCTCGCCGCCGCGACGACCGAGGCGGCGTCGACCGTCGCGGGCGCCGCGACGAATGCGGCGCCGGCGGCCAAGGACAAGGACGCGGAGAAGGGAGAGAAGAAATGAGCTTCTTCGACGATCTCCGCAATCTCGACCGCAACAACGTCGGCGGCTGGCCGAAGTCGATCAAGACGTTCTTCGCGGTGCTGATCATCGCGCTGATCCTGCTCGCCGGCTGGTGGTTCAAGATCCGCGACCAGCAGGCCGATCTCGAATCGGCGCAGCGCAAGGAAGAGACGCTCAAGAAGGATTTCTCGATCAAGCAGCAGAAGGTCGTCAACCTGCCTGCGTACCGCAAGCAGCTCGAGGACATGAAGGAGATGCTGAGCACGATGCTGCGTCAGCTGCCGAGCAAGACCGAGATGCCCGACCTCCTCGTCGACATCTCGCAGACCGCGCTCGCGGCCGGCATCGTCGTCGATCTCTTCCAGCCGGGCGCCGAGGTCATCAAGGAGTTCTACGCCGAGAAGCCCATCCAGCTGAAGATGCTCGGCACGTATCACCAGTTCGGCACGTTCATCTCCGGCGTCGCCTCGCTGCCGCGCGTCGTGATCCTGACGATGCACGACGTGTCGCTGAAGCCGGCGGCGTCCGGGCCGAATGCTCCGGCCGCCGCGGGCGGCCAGCTGACGCTCGAAGGCACGGTCAAGACCTACCGCTACGTCGACGACGACGAGGCGGCCGCGGCGCAGGCCGCCGCGAACCAGAAGAGCGGCAAGAAGCCCGCACCGCCGAAGAAGAAGGAGGCGAAAGATGCGTAAGCCCGTCTCCCTCGCCGCGGGCTTCGGCCTCGCCGCGCTCGTCGCGGTGCTCGGCGGATGTTCGCAGGGCAACGATCTGCGGCAATGGGTCGCGCAGGAGAAAGCCAAGAAGGGCGCTCCGCTCGAGCCGCTGCCCATCATCAAGACATTCGAGACGTTCGAATACAAGGATCAGGATCTGCGCGATCCGTTCAACGTCAGCGCCGAGGAGCAGGAACAAAGCGCGAACAACGGTCCGCATCCCGATCAGGACCGTCCGCGCGAGCCGCTCGAGGCGTTCCCGCTCGACGGACTGCGCATGGCGGGAACGCTCGGCCTCGCCAAGTCGATCGAAGGGCTCGTGCGCGATCCCGACGGCGTCGTGCACCGCGTTCACGTCGGCAATTACCTCGGCCAGAACTACGGCCGGATCACGAGCATCAGCGAAGACCACATCGATCTTGTCGAGCTGGTTCCGAACGGTTCCGGCGGATGGATGGAAAAACCGGCGACGATTGCCTTGGGCGACACCCAGAAATGAGGTCCTTTGGGGGTAACTACATGATCACGACATCCGCAAAGCGCCCGGCGCGCCCGTTCGTCCGGCCGACGCTCCGGTCCGGCCTCATCGGGTGGATAGCCCTGCTGGGACTCCTCGTCGCCGGCATCGCGCACGCCGAAAACGTGCTCGAAGACATTGCCTACACGGCGCAGCCGGGCGGCAAGGTAGAGGTCACGATGAAGTTCGCGCAGCCGGTCACGGCGCCCGAGATCTTCAAGACCGAATCGCCGCCGCGCATCGCGATCGATCTCGCCGACACGCGCAACGCGGTCGCGCAGCGCCGCATCGACGTCGGCGCCGGCGCGACATCGGCGATCTCGGCGATCGAAGCCGCAGGCCGCACGCGCGTCGTCATCGACCTGTTCCGGCCGGCCGCCTACGAGACGAGCACGAATGGAAACACGCTGACGCTCTCGATCGCGGGCGGCAACAACAACTCGACGCCGGCCGCCGTGTCGGCCGCATCGACCGATCCGACCAAGGCCGTGCCGGTGCAGGGCCTCGAGGTCTCGAACGTCGATTTCCGCCGCGGCAAGAACGGCGAAGGACGCGTCATCGTCTCGTTCTCGGGCCCCGGCGTCGCCGCGAACATCCGTCGCGAGGGCGCGAAGGTCGTGCTCGATCTTTCCAACGTCAGCCTGCCGCCGAATCTCGCGCAGCGCCTCGACGTGCTCGATTTCGCAACGCCTGTGCAGTCGATCGAGACGCGCCCGCACGGAACGAGCGGCGCACGCGTCGAGATCTTGGCGCAGCCGCCGTTCGAGCAGCTCGCCTATCAAACCGGCAACGAATACGTCGTCGAGATCGCCGCGAAGAAGGAAGATCCCAAGCTCAAGGGCAAGAACGCGGAACCCGAGTACACCGGCAGCCGCGTCACCTTCAATTTCCAGGACATCCCGACGCGCTCGGTGCTGCAGCTGATCGCCGACGTCTCCGACCTCAACATCGTCGTCGCCGATTCGGTGCAGGGCAACGTCACGCTGCGTCTCATCAACGTGCCGTGGGATCAGGCGCTCGACATCGTGCTGCAGGCGAAGGGTCTCGACAAGCGCCGCCGCGGCAACGTGATCTGGGTCGCGCCGCAGAAGGAGATCGCCGACCGCGAAGAAGCGATCGCCGATGCGCGCCTCAAGATCGAGGACAAGGAGGCGCTCGTCTCCGACTACATCCCGATCAGCTACGGCAAGGCGAAGGACGTCGCCGCGCTGCTGACGAAGGAAGCACAGACCAACACGGCCGGCGGCGGCGGCGGCCAGCAGCAGCAGCGCGGATTCCTGTCCTCGCGCGGCAGCGTCACCTACGACGATCGCACGAACATCCTGCTCGTCAGCGACATCCCGTCGAAGATCCAGGAGATCCGCCAGCTCGTCTCGATCCTCGACCGTCCCGTGCAGCAGGTGCTGATCGAGTCGCGCATCGTCATCGCGAGCGACTCGTTCGCGCGCGAGCTCGGCGTCAAGTTCGGCGTCAGCGGCGGCTACGAGACGAGCAACGGCAACGTCTTGACGACCGCCGGCAGTGCGTACGGCACCGACGAGATCAACAACGTGATCCTCAACAACCGCTTCAACCGCGGCAGCCGCGCACTGCCGGGCGTCTCGCCGGGCAACGTTCCGACGCAGCCGCAGCCCGGCCTTCAGGGTGGCATCGCGGTGCCGAATCTCAATGATCGCCTCAACGTCAACATGCCGGTGCAGAACGCGGCCGGCAGCTTCGGCCTCGCGATCCTCGGCGCGGATTACCTGCTCGACCTCGAGCTCTCGGCCGCGCAGACCGAAGGCCGCGGCGAAGTCGTCTCGACGCCGCGCGTCATCACCGCGAGCCAGAAGGAAGCCGACATCAAGCAGGGCCAGGAAGTCGGCTACGTGACGTTCCAGTCCGGCGGCACCGGCGCGCCGCAGGCGAC
>DASZWL010000315.1:0-1626 GCA_035546695.1 Rhodanobacteraceae bacterium
GCGCGAACCACGGCAATATCTTCGAGAACAGCGCAAACGCCGCGAGCAGCGCAACGATCGCGGCAATGATCGTCGCGCGACGCGTGCACTTCGGTTTTGCGCGCAGCAACGTCGCTGCCATCGGGATCAACGCGAGGCAGAGCGGATTCAGCAGAAGGAGATTCTCGTTGCGCCACGCCGATACGTGCGCGGTCCCGAGCCACAGGAACAGCAGCACGAGCCCGCCGATTCCGCAGAAGAGCTCGAACGCGAGCGCGAACAGCGCAGCCGGCGAGCGAACGGTCCGCGAGCGCGAACGTGCGAGCGCGTACCACGCCAGCGCGATCGCGATGCCGGCGATCAGGAACGGAATGCGAAGATCGGGCGGAAGATCTGGCGGCTCGGGAATCGTGCCTCGCTCGATCGTCGACTCACCGCTGACGAGCGGCCGCGTCGTTCCGTTCTCGCTGGCGACGCGAACCTCGCGGAGCGCGCGCGAGAACACGGCCGGCACGAAGCTCTCCTGCCAGTAATCGATGCGCTGGTCCGCGTAAGGTCCGAGGCCGAGATCGATGCCGAGCATCAGCAGCGGATTCGCCGCCATCAGCCGCAGCGAATCCATGCGATACGTGTAACCGCTCGAACGTCCTTCGGTATCGCGACGGATCGCGCCGCCGAGCGCCGCGTCGAGCGCGTCGCGCACGCGCGTCGAGCAGTTCGCGAGATAGTAGTCGTAGCGGTAGAACGCGTTCTCGGGCCGGATGTTCCAGCGCAGGAAATCGCGGAGCTT
Organism: Rhodanobacteraceae bacterium; assembly: GCA_035546695.1. Classification (GTDB taxonomy): domain Bacteria; phylum Pseudomonadota; class Gammaproteobacteria; order Xanthomonadales; family Rhodanobacteraceae; genus Dokdonella_A. Next base: position 770 of record DASZWL010000315.1, read on the forward strand.
CATCGCCTCGGCGGGCGTGAAGTCGAGACGCTGCTCGACGATCGAGCGGCTTTCCTCGCGGTACATCTCGATGTCGTCGTCGAGCCGGTCCGCCGCGATGCGATAGCGCATGTTGCCGCGCGCGAAATTCTCGAGGAAATTCTTCTGCTCGAAATCGAAGATGCCGTAGTTGTACGCGATCGCGGTGCCGGCGTCGCGATCCCGCACGACGATCGCGTTGTGGCCGAAGCGTTCCCAGAAGATGGGGCCGGGGCCGATCGTGAGCAGCGAGATTTCTAGAGCCGGGATTCGGGATTCGGGATTCGGGATCGGGGATGACTCGGGCGGCGCCGCTGCATCATTATTCTGCGCGTTGGCCGAGGAGAGCGCGCATGCGGCGATGAGCGCCATGACTGCAGCGCAGCGTACGAGGCTTCGGCAACGCCGAATCCCGAATCCCGAATCCCGAATCCCGGCTCTCAATCCCCCACCCGCACCGCGAACTGATGCACGCGCCGCGCATCCGCCTTGGTCACCTGGAAGTGGAACGGACCAAGATCCGCTTCCTCGCCGGGCTCGGGCAGGTGGCCGATCTCGCTCGTGACCATGCCGCCGACGGTGTCGAACTCGTCGTCGCTGAACTCCGAGCCGAAGCGCTCGTTGAAATCGGCGATCGGCGTCAGCGCGCTGACCAGGAATCGGCCATCGGATTGAGGCTGGATCAGCTTCGGCTCGCCCTCGTCGATGTCGTGCTCGTCGTCGATGTCGCCGACGATCTGCTCCAGCACGTCCTCGATCGTGACGAGGCCGGCGACGCCGCCGTACTCGTCGACGACGATCGCCATGTGGTTGCGCGAGAGCCGGAATTCCTTCAGCAG
>DASZWL010000316.1:0-4095 GCA_035546695.1 Rhodanobacteraceae bacterium
GCCGTGCGGAACACGCCGAGCAGCAGGACGAACAGCAGCAGCTGGCGGTTGTCGCGCAGCCAGATTCCGAAGCGGGTCCGCATCGCGCTCATCCTTTCTTGTTGTCGCCGCCGGAATGCGGCTTCGCGCGCAGCGTCAGCGCCTTCAGCGCGTTCAGCGCTTCGTTCAGCGCGTAATCGTGCTCGACGCCGCGATCGATCGTGCGCGATGGCGACGGCGCGTCGTCCTCGTCGGCGCCCTTCAGGTGATTGCGCAGGTCGCGCTCGCCGAGAATCGCCGACGGCGAAGCTTCGCGCTGGCTGAGCGAAAGATCGGCAAGCGCGATGTCGGGCTGGATGCCGGCGGCCTGGATCGAGATGCCGCTCGGCGTGTAGTAGCGCGCCGTCGTCAGCTTGACCGCGTGATCGGCGTCGAGCGGCAGCACGGTCTGCACCGAGCCCTTGCCGAACGTGCGCCGGCCCATCAGCAGCGCGCGATGGTTGTCCTTCAGCGCGCCGGCGACGATCTCGGCCGCCGACGCGGTGCCGTTGTCGACGAGCAGCACGATCGGCGCGCCGTTCAGCGCGTCGCCGGGCGAGGCGCGGAAGCTGAGATCGGCCTCCTTGAGGCGTCCCTTCGTCGTCACGATGACGCCGTCGTCGAGGAAGATGTCGCTGACTTCGACCGCCGAAGTCAGGAGTCCGCCGGGATTGCTGCGGAGATCGAGCACCAGACCACGCAGCGGCGCCTTGTCGTCCTTCTGCAGGCGCTCGATGCGCCGGTGCAACTGCGCGCCGGTGTCGGCCTGAAACTGGCTGATGCGCACGTACGCGTAGCCGGGCTCGAGCAGGCGCCCGCGCACGCTCGCGACGCGGATCACTTCGCGCTTCAGTCGAATGTCGACCGCGTCGGGCGCGCCTTCGTGCACGACGCCGAGCGTGATGTCCGTGCCGACCTTGCCGCGCAGCTTGCCGACGGCCGAGTCGAGATCGTCCGATTGCACGGGCTTGCCGTCGATGCGCACGATGATGTCGCCGGCCTTGATGCCGCCGCGCTCGGCCGGCGAATCGTCGATCGGCGCGATGACGCGCAGCGTGCCGTCGACCTGCACGACTTCGATGCCGAGCCCGTTATAGCTGCCGGTCGTGTCCTCGGTGAGATCGTCGAGCTGGTGGCGATCGAGGTATTCGCTGTGCGGATCGAGACCGGCGAGCAGTCCGCGGATCGCGGCCTGCATCAGCTCGTGATCGTCGACGTTCTCGACGTAGGCCTGCTTGACGAGGCTGTAGACCGCGGTGAACGCGCGGATGTCCTGCATGTCGACCGAGCCTTTCGGCGCGGCCGGCTTCTTCGCGGCCGGCGAGGCGTCGTCGGCGCTCGACACGGCGTCGGCGGGCGGCACCGGAATCTGCGGCGGATCGGCGAGCGCGACGCCGCTCAGGATGAGGAAGGCGAACGGAAAGAGGCGCGAAGACATCGGAAGAACCTCGGAAGCGTACGGCGCGAGTGTAAACCCCGGGATGCGGCTCGCGCCGGGGAGGAATCAGGTGGCGTTCGTTTGGACAGAGTGGGCACGGTCGAGTTCAGAGGGTGTGAAGTCAGGGGTGAGCAGTGAGCGGTGAGCGGAAAGAGACAGCGAGCTTTTTCCGCTGACCGCTGACCTCACTTCAACCATCCCTTCGGATCCACCGCCTGCCCTTTCGCCCGCAGCTCGAAATAAACGCCCGCCGTCTTCTGGCCGCCGCTCGCGCCGCTGGTCGCGATCGTCTCGCCGGCGTCGACCCAGTCGCCGACGTCCTTCAGCAGCGTCTCGTTGCAGCCGTAGAGACTGAGATAGCCGTCGCCGTGGTCGACGATGATCATGAGGCCGTAGCCGCGCAGCCAGTCGGCGAAGACGACGCGGCCGTGCGAGACCGCGCGCACGGCGCCGCCGGGTTTTGCCGCGACGAGGATGCCGCTGCTCTGCCGTCCGGATTCGTCCCTCGCGCCGAACGCCGTGACGACCTTGCCGCCGATCGGCCAGACGAGCCGTCCGCGCTGCGATGAGAACGGCGCGGCACCGGCGAGCTGCTTCGGAATGTCGGCGAAGACGTCGCGCAGCTTCTCGATCAGCGCGCCGAGCGATTTCTCGTCTTTTCCAAGCGCCGCGACGCGCGCGCCCTGATCTTTCAGCTTCGCATCGAGCTCGGCGACGAGCGTTTCTCGCTCGCTGCGCTCGGCGTCGAGACGCGTTCCCTCGGCCGCTCGCGCATCGCGCGTCGCCGCGAGATCGGCGGTCGCCTTGCGGATCGACGCCTGCACGTCGGCGAGCGCTTCGAGATCGCGGCTCAAACGGTCGATGCGGCCGATCCTCGAACGCTGGAAATAGCGGTTGTACGCGAGCACGCGCGCGATCGCGGCGACGTCGTCCTGTTGCAGCAACAATTTCAGCTCTTCGTCGTGCCCGAGCGCGTAGGCCGAGCGCAAGAGCGCGGCAAGCGCGTCGCGTTGCGTCTTCAGCGCGGTCTCGAGCTCATTGCGTTTCGCGTCGAGTCGTGCGAGCTCGGCTTCTTGCGCGGCGATCTTCTCGTCGATCGCGTGGACATCTTTCGCGACGGCCGCGAGTTCGGTTTCCTTCGCCCGTAACGCGGCGGCGGCTTCGTTGCGCTCGCCTTCGATCGCGCGTTGCTGCTCGACGAGCGCCTTGATCTCAGCGCGCACCGCATCGAGCTTGCGGTGCGCTTCGGCCTCCTGCGCGGCGCGGGCGGGATCGGGTTTCGCGCCGTCGTCGGCGGCAGCTGCGCGCGGCGAGGACGCGGCGAATGCCAGCGCGACGAGCAGCGCGATACGGACGATCAAGCCGCGAACTCGACCAGGCTGTGGCCGGTCATCTCGGCGGGCTTCGGCAGATCCATCATTGCGAGCACGGTCGGCGCGAGATCGCGCAGCGCGCCGTGATGCAGCGTCGCCTTGCGCCCGACGTAGACGAGCGGTACCGGCCCGACCGTGTGCTGCGTGTGCGGCACGCCGTTCGCGTCGAGCATCTCCTCGAGATTGCCGTGGTCGGCGCTGATCAGCATCTCGCCGCCGGACGCGCGGATCGCTTTCTCGATGCGCCCGAGCGCGGCATCGATCGCTTCGGCGGCCTTGATCGCGGCCGACTCGATGCCGGTATGGCCGACCATGTCGGCGTTGGCGAGATTGCAGACGATGAAATCGAATCGCTGCGACGCGATCGCCTCGACGAGTTTGTCCGTGACTTCGGGACAGCTCATCTCCGGTTTCAGATCGTAGGTCGCGACGTGCGGGCTCGGCACGAGGATGCGCTCTTCGCGGTCGAACGGCGCTTCGCGGCCGCCCGAGAAGAAGAACGTCACGTGCGCGTATTTCTCGGTCTCGGCGATGCGAAGCTGCGTAAGCCCGAGCGAGGAAAGATATTCGCCGAGCGAGTTCCGCATCGATTGCGCGGCATACGCGATCGCGCTGACCGCGAGGCCCTTCTCGTAATCGGTGAGGCTGACGAACGCGGAAAGCTCGATCCTGCGCGCGCGTCTGAAGCCGTCGAAATCGGCATCGACGAACGCATGCGACAGCTCGCGCGCGCGATCGGCGCGGAAATTCATGAACACGACCGCGTCGCCGTCGGTGACCTTCGCGCCGTCGCCGACGATCGTCGGCTTGACGAACTCGTCGTTCTCGCCGCGGGCATAGGCGAGATCGAGCGCCTCGATGGCGCTCGCGGCGCGGAGCGGCGATGCCGCGTTCGCGATCGCGTCGTAGGCGAGCTCGACGCGATCCCAGCGCTTGTCGCGATCCATCGCGAAATAGCGGCCGCTGACACTCGCGACGCGCGCGCCCGGAATCGACGCGCATTTCGCTTCGAGCTTCTCGAGCGACGCGCGAGCGCTCCGCGGCGACGTGTCGCGCCCGTCGAGAAACGCGTGCACGGCGATGCGCGCGACGCCTCGGCGCGACGCGAGGTCGAGCATCGCGAGGATGTGGTTCTCGTGACTGTGCACGCCGCCCGGCGAGACGAGGCCGAGCACATGCAGCGTGCCGCTGCGCGCCTTCGCGGCATCGCACGCGCCGACAAGCGCGGCATTGTCGAAGAAGCTGCCGTCGCGGATCGCGGCGTCG
>DASZWL010000317.1:0-13944 GCA_035546695.1 Rhodanobacteraceae bacterium
CAAGATGGCGCGCGAGCAGGCGAAGTCGCGCGTGCGCTCGCAGGCGGAGGATCGCGCCGAGGATCGCATCCTCGATGCGCTCTTGCCTCGTCGTCAGGGCGTCGGCTTCGCGAACGAGCCCGTGCAGAGCGAGCCGCGCGATGCCGACACGCGCCAGAAATTCCGCAAGCAGCTTCGCGAAGGCGCGCTCGACGATCGCGAGATCGAAGTCGACGTAGCGATGAATCTCGGCGTCGAGATCATGGCGCCTCCCGGCATGGAAGAGATGACGAGCCAGTTGCGCGGCATGTTCCAGTCGCTCGCCGGACAAAGGAGCCAATCGCGCCGCATGACGATCGCGCAGGCGCGGCCGATCCTGATCGAAGAAGAGGCCGGCAAGCTCGTCAACGACGAGGAGATCAAGACCGAGGCAATCCGGAACTGCGAGCAGAATGGCATCGTCTTCATCGACGAGATCGACAAAATCGCGCAGCGCGGCGAGTGGAGCGGCGCCGGCGTCTCGCGCGAAGGCGTGCAGCGCGATCTCCTGCCGCTGGTCGAAGGCTCGGCCGTGTCGACGAAGTACGGCATCGTCAAGACCGATCACATCCTCTTCATCGCGTCGGGCGCGTTCTCGCTCGCGAAGCCGAGCGATCTCGTGCCGGAATTGCAAGGACGCTTTCCGATCCGCGTCGAGCTCGCGGCGCTTTCGGCCGACGATTTCCGGCGCATCCTCTCCGAGCCGCAGAGTGCGCTGACGAAGCAGTACACGGCGCTGCTCGCGACCGAGGACGTCGCGCTCGAGTTCACGGCCGACGGCGTCGCGCGCATCGCCGAGATCGCGTTCCAGGTCAACGAGCGCACTGAGAACATCGGCGCGCGCCGCTTGCATACCGTGCTGGAGCGGCTGCTCGACGAGATCTCGTTCGCCGCGGCCGATCAGGGCGGGCAGCATTACCGCATCGACGCGGCGTACGTCGACAGCCATCTCGGATCGCTCGTCAAGGACGAGGACCTGTCGCGTTATATTCTTTGATTTTCACCTCTCCCGCTTTGCGGGAGAGGTCGACGCGCGAAGCGCGGCGGGTGAGGGAGGTCATGGTGGCGTGAACCACGCTTGCCCTCACCCTGCCCTCTCCCGCAAAGCGGGAGAGGGGAAAAACAGGCCTCTCCGCGCAAGCAGGCGAGGAAAAACAGACGCGATTTCCTTGCACGCATCCCGCAAACGACCGACCATACGCGCATGACCACCGTCGTTCCCTTCAAAGCCCGCGGCGTTCGCGCCGAGCTCAAGCGCGCGCTCGACGAGCGCGTGCCGGTACGCATCCAGCGCGAGCGCATCCAGCCGGGCGTCATCCACGGCTATGTCGTCGCGCTGTCGCGTGATTTCTGCCTCGTCGCGGAAGTCGGCGATTCGATCCGCTTCGACGGCTACGTCGCGATCGCGATCGCCGACGTCACGGTGCTCGATGACGATCCTGCGCGCGAATTCGTCGAGCGCGCGCTCGCGCTGCGCGGCGAGACGCTCGTCGTTCCCGAAGGCATCCGGCTCGACGACTGGGCGACGATCGCGCAATCGGCGGCCGCGATCGCGCCGCTGATCTCGGTCAACCTCGTCGAGGACGACGAAGGCGAGATCAGCTACGTCGGGCAGCTCGAAGCCGCCGACGCGAACGCGATCGTGCTGCGCGAGCTCGATCCGAACGCGACGTGGTATCCCGACACCGGCGCGTACGAATACGAGGCGATCGGCTCGATCGGGTTCGGATCGGGTTATCTCGATGCGCTGTGGCAGGTCGCCGGCGCGCCGAACGGGCCGCTGTCGCCGCGTGTCCCCGTATCCGATACGGTGCACTGAGATTTTTCGTCGTTCCCGCGAAAGCGGGAACCCAGTGCTTTTCGGACGGCGCGTCGAAGTCGCTGGGTCCGCGCTTTCGCGGGGACGACGAGGTGTGCAGTGATGTCTCCGCAACCAACGACGATCACGCTCCACCGCGCCTCGCACGTGCTCGAAGTCGGCTTCGATTCGGGCGAGACGTTCCGCCTTCCCGCGGAATACCTGCGCGTCCATTCGCCGAGCGCCGAAGTGCAGGGTCATGGCGCGGGACAGAAGACGCTCGTCGGCGGCAAGGCCGACGTCAACATCGATGCGATCGAGCCGATCGGCAACTACGCGGTGCTGCTCCGCTTCGACGACGGCCACGCGAGCGGCATCTTCTCGTGGGACGTGCTGCATGAGCTCGGGCGCGATTACGAGAAGAACTGGCGCGAGTATGTCGAGGCGCTCGATGCGGCGGGGATGGGAAGAAGCCGGGATTCGGGATTCGGGATTCGGGATTAGATCGAGATATCAGGAAACCCGTTTTCCACGCGCCTTTTTCTACAGTCTTGCCCTGATTTCCTGTCCCGAATCCCGCTTCTCACCACCCTCCGCCACCGCCGCCGCCTCCACCGCCGCCCGACGATCCGCCTCCGCCACCGCCCGACGACGATCCGGGCGCGCTCGACGAGGACGAGATCGACGAGGCGAGCGACGAGCCGATGCCGCTCGTGAAGCTCGAGAGATTCGAGAAGTTCGATCCCGAGTACCAGCCCATCGCGCTCGCGGCAGCTACGGCGGCGGCGGGGCCGACGGTCGCGGCGAACTGGTCGGCCCAGGTCTTCTCGACGCCGAGCGCGAGCGCATACGGCAGGAATTTCTGGAACTGCTCGAGCGTGACCGGCGGCGCTTTCAGTCTCGCGAGCTCGTCGCGTTCGGCGACGCCGAGATAGAGGCGCAATCCCGCGATGCGGTCGAGCAGCTTGCGGCCTTCGGGCGTCGGCGCCTTCAGCCAGTGGAAGAACGCGAAGTTCGTCGCGACGAGCAGCACCGCGACGATCGCGAGGCCGATGCCGGTCATCATCGCGAACATGCCGATCCCGACGACCTCGCCGATGAGGAACGGCAGCGAGAACAGCGTCAGGAACATCGCCGAGATATAGGTCAGGACGCCGGGCGGTGCGCGCCACGCGCGGATCACGCTGACGACGAGCGTGATGACGCCGAACGACCAGCCGCCGAGCCAGACCAGCATGAATCCCGCGCCGGCGAGCCGCGGCGCAGCGCCGAGCGCGAACACGCCTGCGAGCAAGGCGGCGAGCCCGACGAGCGCGCCGGGGATCACGAGCTTCGAGTTCGTGTTGAAGTAGCGGCCGACGTCGGATTTCTTCAGCGTCTCCTTGTGGTTCTTGAGCGCGGCCGCGATCGTCGTGTGCTCGCTCTGCTTGAATTCGAGCGTGCTGCGGCTCGATCCGAGCAGATCCTTGAGAATGCCGGTTTCGGGTTCGGGCAATTCGTCGCGGCCGCCGCTGCTTTTCCTCAATAGCGAGTACGTGCCTTTCTCCTCGCGGATTTCGACGCGCCCGCGCACGGCGAGATCGACGAGATCGGCCGCGAAGCAGCGATCGTCGTACGCCATGCGCTCGACGTGACGCAGCATGCCCGGCGAGCAGCCGTCGGGCGCTTCGTATTGCGCAATGATCACGCCGGGTTTCGGATCGCGGCCGACGCGCAGCCATTCGAAGAGGTAGTACGCCCACATCAAGAGGAGACCGATGCCGCCGACGAGCACGCCGCCGTTGTCGGCGAGGAACCAGCGCGCGCGCTGCTCGTTCGTCGGCGCGGCGACGATGCCTTTCGGGAATCCGACGGCGATCGTCAACCCTTCGCGCGGCGCGAGAGCGCGCGTCGTGCGGAACGTCGCGTGCGAAGTCGCGTCGGCCTCGGCGACATAGTCGCTGCCTTTCGCGCCTTGCGCTCCGGTGTAGGCGTCGAGGCGCAGCGCCGAAGGCGCGATCGATCCCGGCAACGCGACGGTCGCGCTCGCCGAATCGATCGTGAAGTCCCAGCCGTTGCCGGTCACGTTCCAGTAGAGCTCGTCGTGATCGTCGAAGAATCCGAGCTGGCGCGTCGTGCGATAGCGCAGTACGTAGGTGTATTCGCCGGGGTCGAGCAGCGTGTCCTCGGCGCCGAAGTAGACGCGCACGCCGTTGCTCATGCCTTCGGTGTGGAACGGCTCGTCGCGACCGTCGCGCGTCAGCGCCGTCGGCTCGAACGCGACGTGCACGCGATTGCCGAGCTTGTCCTTGTAGTCGGTCGGGAAATCGCGATAGATGCCGTGGCGGATCTGGTTGCCTTCGGCGCGGACGCGGATCGTCTCGGCGACGGTCATGCTCGCGTCGGTTGCGATCGCGATGTCGCTGGCGAAATCGAGGATGCGTTCGTCGGCGGTTGCGCGCCGCACGAATGAAAGCGTCGCGACGAAAACGATAGCGAACAGCAACCAAATGCTCCGTTTTGCTCCCTCCCCTTCAAGGGGAGGGCAGGGGAGGGGATGGTGTTGATGCCAACGCCCGGAACTTGCGAGAACACCATCCCCACCCAAACCCTCCCCTTGAAGGGGAGGGCTTAAAGGCGAAGCCGCGGGGCCGGTGCGAATTGCGAGCGACGTAATCATTCCGGCGCCTCCTGATCCGTCCCGCTGCGAAAGAACTCCGCCGGCCTGAACGCCATCGCGCGTGCGACGATCAGCGACGGAAACGTCTCGATCTTCGTGTTGAGATCGCGCACGGCTCCGTTGTAGAAGCGGCGCGCGTACTGGAGGTGATCCTCGATCTCGACGAGATCGCGCTGCAGCGCGAGGAAGTTGTCGCTGGCCTTGAGATCGGGATAGCGCTCCTGCAAGGCGAGGATGCGGTCGATCTGTTTGGCCAGCTCGCCTTCGGCTTCGGCCTTGTCGGCGAGCGAGGCGGCTGCGACGGCGCGCGATCGAAGCTCGGTCAGCAGCGTCAGCGTCGTGCGCTCGTGGTCCGCGTAGCCTTTCACGGCGGCGACGAGCTGCGGCACGAGATCGTGCCGGCGCGTCAGCTGCACGTCGATGTCGCTCCACGCGGCGCGCACCTGGTTCCGCGCCGCGACGAGCTCGTTGAACACGATCACGATGCCCGCGACGACGACGAGCGCGACGGCTCCGATCCACCAGCCGAGCATGGCATCCCTCCCCGGACAGCCGCGTCCATGATCGCACGACGGGCACGCAGGCTCACCCGCCGCCTGCGCGCGCTTGCGGTACGATGCGCGCATGAGCGAACCGACGACCCATTTCGGCTACCGCGAAGTGCCCGAAGGCGAGAAAGCGAAGCTCGTCGGGCGTGTTTTCACGTCGGTCGCGAAAAACTACGACGTCATGAACGATCTCATGTCGTTCGGCGCGCACCGGCTCTGGAAACGCTATTTCGTCGCGACGAGCGGCGTACGCAACGGCGACGTCGTGCTCGATCTCGCCGGCGGCACTGGCGACATCGCGGCGCTGCTCCTGCCGCGCGTCGGTGCGGAAGGCACCGTCGTCGTCGGCGACATCAACGCCGAGATGCTGCGCGTCGGCCGGGACCGGATGCTCGATCGCGGCCGCGTGCGCGGGCTCGAATACGCCGAGCTCGACGCGGAATCGCTGCCGTTTCCGGATCGCACGTTCGACTGCGTGACGATGGCGTTCGGCCTGCGCAACGTCACGCGCAAGGAGCGCGCGCTGGCCGAGATCCATCGCGTGCTGAAGATCGGCGGGCGCGCGCTGATCCTCGAGTTCTCGCGCGTGCGCATCGGCGCGCTGAAGCCGCTCTACGATTTCCATTCGTTCGAGGTGCTGCCGCGGCTCGGCAAGCTCGTCGCGAACGATGAGGAAAGCTATCGCTATCTCGCCGAGTCGATCCGCAAGCACCCGGATCAGGAAACGCTGAAGGCGATGATGGAAACCGCGGGACTCGCGCGCGTCGACGTGCGCAATCTCGCGGCCGGAATCGTCGCGATCCATCGCGGATATCGGGTCTAGGCATCGCGCATGCGCGTGCTGGTCACCGGAGCGTACGGCTTCATCGGTGCGGACGTCGTCGCTGCGCTCATCGCGGCGGGCCACGAAGTCGTGTGCGCCGTTCGTGCGGCCCGCGTCGACGCGCGCTTTCCGGGCGTCGTCGCGATCGCATGCGACATGGCGACCGACGTCGATGAAGCCGCATGGCTTCCGCGCCTCGTCGGCGTCGACGCGGTCGTCAATTGCGCGGGCATCCTGCGCGAGCGCGGCACGTCGACGTTCGAATCCGTCCACGTCGCCGCGCCGCTTGCGCTGTTTCGCGCCTGCGCCACGGCCGGCGTGCGTCGCGTAATCCAGATGTCCGCGCTCGGCGATCCGGCCGACGGCGAATTCGTCGCGTCCAAGCACCGTTGCGATCACGCGTTGTCGATGCTCGCGCTCGACTGGGTCGTGCTGCGGCCTTCGGTCGTCTACAGCACGCGCGGCGCGTACGGCGGCACGTCGCTGCTTCGCGCGCTCGCGGCGTTGTCGTACGGAATCGCGTTGCCGGGCGACGGACGCCAGCGTCTCCAGCCGGTCGCGTTGCCGGATCTTGCGCAGGCGGTCGTCGCGATCCTCGCCGCGCCGAACGTCTCGCGCGAGACGTTCGAGCTCGTCGGACCGAACGTCGTGACGCTTGCCGACTATCTTCGCGCATGGCGACGCTGGCTCGGCATTCGCGGCGGACGCGAATGGCATGTGCCGCTCCGGTGCGTGCGCGCGATTTCGCGCATCGGCGAAGCGATCGGCCGGGGTCCGCTCGGCCTCACGATGCTGCGCATGCTCGAGCGCGGCAACATCGGAAATCCCGGCGCGTGGGAACGCGTCCGCAAGCGCCTCGGCGTCGCCGCGGCCTCGCTCGAGTGCGCGCTGTCGCAGACGCCGGCGCAAACCCAGGATCGCCAGCACGCACGCGCGTATTTCTGGATTCCGGCGCTGCGCGGAGCGTTGGCTGCGCTCTGGATCGCATCGGGCCTGCTCGGCTTGGCGTTGCCGACCGAAGTCGTCGGCGCGACGACGCCGGCGGAGCCGATCGAAGGGCCGGTCGTACTGGCGCTTGCGCGCATCGGCGGCGGCGTCGACCTCGTGCTCGGCCTCTTGTGTTTCGCGCGCTGGCGTCCTCGCCTCGTGCTGGCGGCGATGACCGGCGTGCTCGCGATCTACACGGTCGCGATCGGAACGCTGTGGCCGCAACACTGGCTCGATCCGTTCGGCGGTCTGATCAAGAACATTCCGCTGCTCGCCGCTCTGGGTTTGCTGCTTGCGGTCGAGGAGCGCCGATGAACGCGTATCTCGCGTTGAAGACGGTGCACATCGTCTCGGCCGCTCTCTTGTTCGGAACGGGTCTCGGCACGGCGTTCTTCACGTGGTTCACGCATCGCGGCGGCGACGTGCGCGCGATCGCGACGGCATTGCGCCTGGCAGTGCGCGCCGACTTCTGGTTCACGACGCCCGCGGTCGTCGTGCAGCCCGTGAGCGGATTCGCGATGCTGCACGTCGCAGGGCTCGACTGGCGGTTGCCGTGGGTCGACGCGGCGCTCGCGCTCTATCTGCTCGCCGGCGCTTGCTGGCTGCCGGTCGTCGCGTTGCAGATCGAGGCGCGCGATCTCGCCGCCCAGGCGCTGCGCGACGGCGCGCCGTTGCCCGCGGCCTACCATCGCGCGATGCGCTGGTGGTTCGCGCTCGGATGGCCCGCGTTCGGGGCCGTGCTGCTCACGTATTGGCTGATGACCGCCAAACCGGCGCTGTGGAGCTGACGCACCGGCGCCGCTTTGCACGACGTTTACATCCGGCCAGCACTTTCGTCATGGGTTCGCCTGTGCGATCGGCGCGAGACTCGCGTGTCGGCCGCGCGCCCGTGCGCGTAGCGCGGCTTTTTCCCGATCGGAGGATGTCCCGCCATGCGTTTTGCCTGGATCGAATCGCTGCTGTTCGCGCTGCTGCTTGCCTCGACCGTGCCCGCGTTCGCGGCCGATGAAGGCAAGGATGCCGATACCGCTCAGGACAAGGACGCGAAAAAGAAAGACGAAAAGCCCATCCCGCCGGAAAAGACGTCGGTCACTCACGGCAGCGTCGACGTCGGCGGCCGCACGGTCCGCTATACGGCGACGGCGGGCACCGTGCTGATCCGCGACGACAAGGAACAGAAGCCCGAGGCGAGCGTCTTCTACGTCGCGTACACGGTCGACGACGGCAAGCGATCGAACCGACCGCTGACGTTCTTCTACAACGGCGGACCGGGCTCGTCGAGCGTCTGGCTGCACATGGGCTCGCTCGCGCCGATGCGCGTCGAGTCGGCGAGCGCGGCCGCGACGGCGCCGCCGCCGTATCACCTGATTCCTAATCAATACAGTCTCATCGACAAATCCGATCTCGTCTTCATCGACGCGGTCGGCACCGGATTCTCGATGCCGGTCGGCAAGGCCAAGGGCAAGGATTTCTGGGGCGTCGATCAGGATCTCGACGCGTTCGCGAAGGCGATCACGCGCTACGTCACGATCAATCAGCGCTGGAACTCGCCGAAGTTCCTGTTCGGCGAATCGTACGGCACGACGCGTTCGGCCGGGCTCGCCTACAAGCTGCAGGACCAGGGCATGGCGCTCAACGGCGTCGTGCTGCTGTCGTCGATCCTGAATTACGCATCGAACTCGCCGGGTCTCGATCAGAACTACGTCGGCTCGCTGCCGACGTTCGCTGCGATCGCGTGGTATCACGACAAGGTGCCGAACAAGCCGGCCAGCATGGAGGCGTTCGTCGAAGAGGCGCGTGCGTTCGCGTCAGGTGAATACGCGAGCGCGCTCGCGAAGGGAGAGTCGCTGACGCCGGCCGAGCAGGATGCGCTCGCGACGAAGCTCTCGCGCTTCACCGGGCTCTCGCCGCAATATCTCAAGGAAGCGAATTTCCGCGTGAGCCAGGGTCGCTTCCGCAAGGAGCTCCTGCGCGACGAGCGCCGCACGGTCGGCCGCTACGACGCGCGCTACGAGGGCATCGATCTCGACGCGGCCGGCGAGAATCCCGAATACGATGCGTCCGACACGGCGATCGCCGGTGCGTTCGTCGCCGCGTTCAACAACTACGTCGAAGGCACGCTGAAGTGGCAGAGCGACGTGCCGTACAAGCCCACGAGCTTCGACATCATCCGCGCATGGGACTGGAAGCACGAGCAGCCGGGCTCGCGCTTCCCGCAGCGTGTGCCGTACGTCGCCGGCGATCTCGCGCGCGCCATGCGCGAGAATCCGCATCTGCACGTGCTCTCGGCGAACGGCTATTTCGATCTCGCGACGCCGTTCTTCGCGACCGAGTTCGACCTCGGCCACATGCAGCTCGATCCCTCGCTGCGCAAGAACCTCGAGCTCCGATATTACCCGTCGGGGCACATGGTGTATCTCAACGTCGATGCGCTCGCGAAGTTCAAGGCGGATCTCGCGGCGTTCTACGATCGCGCGGTTTCGGGCTGATTTGCTTTTCGCATTGGTGAATGCGCGAACCAAGGGTTGCCCTCACCCCAACCCTCTCCCGCTCGCGGGAGAGGGGAAGTGAATGCGCTTCACGCGGATTGAGCGACGGTTTTTCGCCTCTCCCGCTTGCGGGAGAGGCCGCGCCGAATGGCGCGGGTGAGGGCAGTCGGAGCGCAAGCACGATCGTCGGTCGAAAGAGCCGGACGATCGAGAGAGCGAATTTGCAGCGAGCGCAGGATCGCCTTCGGTCGACGACATCATGGAGCGTGGCGCGCCGGCGTCCGGCCGGCACGCCCCGTTCCGGTTCCCGGCGGCACCCCCAACGCGCCGACGAGGTGGCCAGGAGGGAGACAGTCCGAACTCCGTCGGACCGGGCCTCTCCCTCCCGGCCGGGGGGACCGATCGTCCTGCGACGGGTCGAGCCCGCCGAAGAGCGCCCAGCCTGCCCCGGTTTGCCGCGCCGAGGTAGCTGTAACTTCTTACAGGTCGGTTTTACGGGTCGACCTGCCGGCGTCATGGTCCCGAGCCAGGCGTCAGGCGGCGCGAGCCGTCGGATTGACCGCGTCGCCGAGCACGGCTTCGGCCTGCGCATCCATCGGCAGGCGGAACGCGACGCTGAGGACCCGTCCCACACGCCGCGGCGGCCCGAACCGCTCGATCGTGAGGCCGAGCCTCGCGACGAGCCGCTCGACCGCGACGGTCGTAACCGCGACGAACGCCTCGATGCCGGCCTCGCGCGAGAAGCGGAACAGCCGGCGCCACAGCGCGAGCGAGAGGTCGCCGAAGCCGAAGCCCGGCCTCGCCGAAGCTGCGTCCGGAGTCACCGCGTAGCGGCTGATTTCCCAGACGCGCGGATCGACGGGAATGGGCGCGTCGTCGAGCAGCTCCGGGAAGACGTCGCGAAGCATGTACGGCCCGGTCGTCGGCAGGAGGCGCCAGCAGCCGAGCGCTTCGTCGGGCCGATGGCGATCGCGGACGATCATGTAGGTCGGCGCGAGATCGTCGAAGCGATCGGTCTCGCGGCCCTCGACGCTTCTCACGTCCCAGCCGAGGCGCTCGGAGAACGCGGCGCTGCGAAGGCGATACATGCTGTCGAGGATGTCGGCCGTGAGCAGCCGGCCGTGGGTGTTGCTGGTCAGAACTTCGATCATTGACGGTGACTCCTGCGTTGAAAGCAGGATCAGCAGACCGTCAAGCCGTCGATTCTTGCAGCTGTAAGTTCTTACAGGGTGATGAGCTGCAGCGCGATCGCGCGGGCGACCGCCTGGCGCCGTCCGAACACGCCGAGCTTGCGCGCGGCGTTCTCGACGTGGAACACGACCGTCCGCTCGGAGATGCCGAGCAGGCGCCCGATCTCCCAGCCGGTCTTGCCCTCGGCCGCCCAGCGCAGGCATTCGAGCTCGCGCGCCGTCAGATGCACGTTCGTCGGGCTCTGCAAGGTCGCGAAGCGATGCCCGACTTCGTGCGTGAACGTCGCGAGCAGCTGCGCGCCGGCGAGCTGCTCGAGCTTCGTGCGCCGGTCGGTGCGATCGTCCGAGCCCGCGAGCGAGAGAAGTCCCCACTGGCAGCCGAGCCCGTGCACCGGCGTCGAGATGCCGACCTTGAGGCCGAAATCGGCCGCGTCGTGGAAGAACGCCGGGCAGCGCCGCGAGCGATCGTCGATCGGTCCGTCGGCAGTCCACACGAGCGGCGTCGCGTGGTCGCGGCAATGCGCGACGACCGGATCGATCGTGAGATAGCCGCGCTCGATGTAGCGCTCGAGCCACGCGGTCGGATACGCGCTCAGCACGTACGGAAACGCATGCTGGCCGTTCGGATTCGCGGCGTAGACCCACGAATCGAAACCCAGCCGCTTGGCGAACTCGCCGACTGCGCGCCGCAGCTCGTCCGGCGTGGTGCAGGCAAGCAGAGCCTCAAGCGTATCGAGGTGCGCTCGCATCAAATGGCCCCTGTGCTCCCGGTTCGGGAACGGATGCAACTATTTGCACATGTGGCTTCTGCCGTGTGGGGCCGGCATCGTCCCAGCCAGTTTGTATATTTCCGCATTTCGCGGGCAATTGCACGTGAGATGCGGGTGAAAACGATGTCAGGAAACGTGGGATTTCTTGCGCGCCTTGGCGCAGCAGCAGGGCGCGGGTTATCTTGCGACCGGGTCATTTCGCCGAAATTTCATGGGATTCCGCGATGTTCATGACAACCTTGTTTGCGATTGCTGCTCTCGGTTTGCCGGCCGATATGAAACGGACCGATCCGCATAGCCTGGCGAACACGGCCGAAGTCGTCGTCCGCGCCGCCGCGCTCGATCTCGACGTCGACTTCGGCCAGCGCCGCCTCGCGGGGCAGGTCGATCTCTCGCTGGACTGGAAGGATCCGGCCGCGCGAGAGATCGTGCTCGACACGCGCGATCTCGCGATCGACAACGTCGAGGCGATCGATTCAGCCGGCGTCGCGAAGCCCGTCAACTTCGAGCTCGGACGGCGCGATGCGATCCTCGGCTCGGCGCTCGCGATCCGCGTCGAGTCGCAGGTGCCGACCGTTCGGATCCGCTATCGCACGTCGCCCGAGGCTTCGGGCCTGCAATGGATGACGCCGGAGCAGACCGCGGGCAAGCGGCATCCTTTCATGTTCTCGCAATCCGAATCGATCCACGCGCGCAGCTGGGTGCCGCTGCAGGACACGCCGTCGGTGCGCTTCACCTGGAGCGCGCACGTTCGCGTGCCGAAGGAGCTGCGCGCCGTCATGAGCGCGCCGAACGATCTCGCGCATCCGCTCGATGGCGATTTCCGCTTCGCGATGGACAAGCCGATTCCGTCGTACCTGCTCGCGATCGCGGTCGGCGACATCGCGGCGCGTGCGACCGGACCGCGCAGCGCGGTCTATGCGGAGCCTTCGGTCGTCGAAGCCGCCGCGAAGGAATTCTCGGATACCGAAAAGATGATCGAGGCGACCGAAAAGCTCTACGGCCCGTATCGCTGGGGCCGCTATGACCTTCTCGTCCTGCCGCCGAGCTTCCCGTTCGGCGGCATGGAGAATCCGTGCATGACGTTCGCGACGCCGACCGTCATCGTCGGCGACAAGAGCCTCGTCTCGCTCGTCGCGCACGAGCTTGCGCATTCGTGGTCGGGCAATCTCGTCACGAACGCGGCGTGGAAGCACATGTGGCTCAACGAGGGCTTCACGAGCTACGTCGAGAACCGCATCGTCGAAGCGATGTTCGGCAAGGCCGAGGCCGACGAGGAGTTCATCCTCTCCGCCGACGAGCTTCGCGGCGAGCTTTCCGAGACGCCGAAGCCCGATCAGCGGCTCGTGCCGGATTTCGACGGGCGCGACCCCGACGACGCCGGCTCCGATTTCGCCTACACGAAAGGCGCGTGGCTCCTGCGCACGCTCGAAGCGAGCTACGGCCGCGACGTGTTCGATGCGTATCTGCGCGGCTATTTCGATCACTTCGCGTTCCGGAGCATCACGACGGACGAGATGCTCGCGTATCTCGACGAGAACCTGATCCGCAAACATCCGGGCCGCATGAGCCTCGATGCGGTCAAGGCGTGGATCGACGAGCCCGGCATTCCGAAGGACGCGACGGTGCCGACTTCGCCGCGCTTCGAAACGATCGCCGCCGCGCGTGCCGAATGGCTCGCCGGAAAGCGTGGTGCGGACACGCTCGATGGCAAATCGTGGAACACGCAGGAGTGGATGTACTTCCTCGATGGTCTGCCGAAGCAGTTATCGAAAGAGCAGATGAAGAATCTCGACGCCGCCTATCAGCTGACCGGCACTGCGAACGCCGAGATCGCGCGCCGCTGGTATCTGACCGCGATCCGGAGCGACTACCCGCCTGCGCGGAAGGCCATGGCCGACTACATGACGCGCATCGGCCGGCGCTATCTCGTCGTGCCGCTGTACGAGGCGCTCGCGAAGACGCCGGAGGGCCTCGCGTTCGCGCGCGGCGTCTATGCGAAGGCGAAGGCGGGCTATCACCCGATGACGCGGGCGAGCATCGAGAAGGCGCTGAACAAGCGTTCCTGACCCTAAAAAGTCACATATTGCGTACACTACACATTAGATGTACGCTATACGTGACATGAAGGCTACTCATCTCTCCCTCGGTGCCGAGCTGCGCGCCCGCCGGCGCTCGCGCGGCTGGACGCAGGCCGATCTCGCCCGGCGCACGCGGCTCTCGCGCGCGCTCGTCGTTCGCGCCGAGCGCGGCGATCCGACGATCGCGATCGGCAACATTGCCAAGCTGTTCGGCGCGACCGGCGCGGAGCTTCGCGCCGAGACGATGCGCCTGCCGACGCTCGAGGAAGTCGGCGCGCTGTTCCCGGACGAATGAGCGCACGAGCGCTTCCGCGCATCGCATGGCTCGATGTCGAGACGCCGCAAGGCCATGCCGGGCGTCTCGGCAACGAGCGAGGCAGCTTCGTCTTCGTCTACGACCGCGAGGCCGTTCCCGAGACAAGCGTCAGCCTGCTGATGCCGGTGCGCCTCTCGCCGTATGAGAGCGGCGCGCTGCCGCCGGTGTTCGCGATGAATCTTCCGGAAGGCTACGTTCTCAGCGAGATCCGCGACCGGCTCGCGAAAGTCGTGCGCATCGATCCGCTGCTGCTGCTTGCGATCAC
>DASZWL010000318.1:0-8293 GCA_035546695.1 Rhodanobacteraceae bacterium
TCGTCGAAGCCGCGGCGTCGAGACGGCCGTCGTAGTCGGCGGTCACGACGAGCCCTTCGCCGCGCGCCGTATCCGGGATCAGCTGCCACATGCCGGCCGCGCGGTCGCGGCGCGTGGCGATCGGCTCGTAGCTGCTCTCGACATACGGCAGCATCGCGAATTCGCCCGGCAGATTGCGTCGCTCGATCTCGTCGACGACGATCAGGAGGAACGGCATCGCGCGATCCCAGCTCGCCGAGAAGTGCCGCGGCGAACGCGTGTAGATGCGCGCCCAGCGCATGACCTGCGGGCGGTAGTCGCAACCGGACATCGCGAAGCGGCTGCGCAGGCGTGGCCATGGCGATGCGATTTCAGTTTGCGTTGCGGCTTGCGCCGGAGCTTGCGTCGGCGCCGTCGGAGGTGTCAGCGACGGCTCGGACGGAACCGGCGATGGCACGACGATCGGCGCGCTCGGCGCGGGACGCTGCGGCGTCGCCGAGCACGCCGCGAGCAGCGCCGCGGACAGCGCCAGCAGCGGCGTGCCGGACCGAGCGCGCAATATCACGGCACGGGCGCCCGGAATTCGTCCTTGCGCCGCCTGAGCTCTGCGAACCGCGCGACGCGGTCCGGAGCGTCCGGCAGCGCCGCCGCGACAGTCGGCGCGTCGACGCGCAGGAACGGATTGCAGGCGCGCTCCTCGGCCAGCGGCACAGGCAACGTCGGCTCGCCATGTTCGCGGCGCTTGCGCGCCTCGATCGAACGCCGCGCGAGCGCTGCGTTGTCCGGCTCGATCGTCTTCGCGAACGCGCAGTTCGCGAGCGTGTATTCGTGGCCACAGCAGACGAGCGTCTCGCCGGGCAGCGCCGCGAGCCGGTCGAGCGAGGCGAGCATCTCGGCCGGTGTTCCTTCGAAGATGCGCCCGCAGCCGACGCTGAAGAGCGTATCGCCGCAGAACACGATGCCGTGACCGTGGTAGGCGATGTGCGAGCGCGTATGTCCCGGCACCGCGATCACGTCGAAGCGAAGCGACGGACACGCGATCGAAACGCGGTCGCCGTCGCCGACGCGCTCGCATTCGAGCGCGATGCGATCGTCTCTTGGCGCATGGATCGGCACGCGCCCGCCTTCGGCAAGCTCGGCGGCGCCGGCGATGTGATCGGGATGATGGTGCGTCAGCAACACAGCGGTCAGCCGCAAGCGCTCGCGCGCAAGCGCGGAACGCACCGGCGCCGCCTCGCCGGGATCGACGGCGATCGCGGCTCCGCTCGCGTCGGCGAGCACCCAGACGTAATTGTCCGAGAGCGCGGGCACGGCGATGAGTCGGAGGTCCTCGCTCATGGGCGGCGCGAATATAGCCAGCCCCTTTCCGGCCGAGGTTAAGTCCTCATTAGCAGGCCGTTGAGAAACAGCCTGCTGATGCAGGCCACGGACGGCCTGCTCGAAGTCGATCGCGCAAGCGATGGATTTCGGAGAACGTGTACGCAAGCTCCGCTTGCGTCGTTCGATAGAGAAACGCCCGGGAAGTGCGTTTCTCGACAATCTGTTACCGCGTTACACTCCGCTGGATCCGATCTGACGGCGTGACCGGTGTGAGCCACGCGACCGAATCGATGTACGCCTTGCCCGAGGTCCGCACGCTGCTGCGCGAGGAGCTCGGCCTCGTGCGCGAGCACGCGGCGCGCCAGCCCGCGGGACGCGCGCTGCTGCTGCGTCCGCACGCGACGGCGCGCGATCTCGAGGCCGATGTCGCGCATCTCGCGACGACGGAGCTTCATGTCGAAAGCGGCCGGCTCGGCGGCGCGGTCGATTGTGCGCCAGCTGTCCTGCCGTTCGAGAACGCGGCGTTCGAGCTCGTGCTTGCACAGCACGTGGGCGACGCGCTGCCCGACGAGGGATTCGCCGAAGAGCTCTCGCGCGTCCTCGCGCCGGGCGGCGTCTTGCTCTGGTACGCGTTCAATCCTTGGAGCCCCTGGCTCGCATGGATCCACTGGCAGACGCGCGGCGCCGCCGCGCCGCCATTCGCCAACGCCGACACGCAGCGGCGGCGCTTCGTCCGCGCGCGGCTCGCGCCGGTTTCGACGCGTTACGTCGGCGCGTGCTGGCCGACGCGCCGCGAAGTCGCTGCGATCACGGATGACGCGCGCTCGCGCCTGCTGGCTCCGCTGCGCGGCGCTTACCTTCTCGTCGTCCGCAAGCAGCGCGCGTCGCTGACGCCGCTCCGTCCGCGCGTGAGGCACGCGAGCGTCGCGCTCGGCGCGCGTCTCGCCGGCACGCCGAGCCAGCGCGCCTCTGCATGACGGCGAAACGCGCGCTCGAAACGGTCGAGGTCTTCACCGACGGTGCCTGTCTCGGCAATCCCGGCCCCGGCGGATGGGCCGCGCTTCTGCGCAAGGGAAACCGCGAGCGCGAAATCTCGGGCGGTGAGATCGAGACGACGAACAATCGCATGGAGCTGATGGCCGCGATCGCCGGCATCGAGGCGCTGAAGCGCGCCTGCGAGGTCACGGTCACGACCGATTCCGAATACGTGCGCCGCGGCGTCGAGGAATGGCTCGCGCGCTGGCAGGCGAACGGCTGGCGCACGAGCGACAAAAAGCCGGTCAAGAACCGCGACCTCTGGGAGCGGCTTGCGGCAGCGCTCGCCGATCACCGCGTGCGCTGGCGCTGGGTGCGTGGACACTCGGGGCACGCGGAGAACGAGCGCGTCGATCGGCTTGCGCGCGAAGCCGCGGTCGCGATGAAATCGCTGGCACAGGAGAATTCATGAGGCAGATCGTCCTCGACACCGAAACCACCGGCCTCGAAGTCCAGCGCGGGCATCGCCTGATCGAGATCGGTTGCGTCGAGCTCGCCGAGCGGCGGCCGACCGGGCGCAGGTTCCATGCCTATCTCAATCCCGATCGCGAGATCGACGAAGGCGCGCGCGAAGTCACCGGCATCAGCGACGATTTCCTGAAGGACAAGCCGCATTTCCGCGACATCGCCGAGGAATTCCTCGCGTTCGTCGACGGCGCCGAGATCATCGCGCACAACGCGCTGTTCGACGTCGGCTTCATCGACGTCGAGCTCGGCATCGCCGATGCGCGGCTCGGACGTCTCGCCGATCGCGCGAGCGTGCTCGACACGCTCGCGCTCGCACGCGAGAAATTCCCCGGCCAGCGCAACAGCCTCGATGCGCTGTGCCGGCGCCTCGGCGTCGACAACAGCCATCGCGAGCTGCACGGCGCGCTGCTCGACGCGCAACTGCTCGCCGAAGTCTATCTCGCGATGACGGCCGGGCAGGGCATGCTCGGCTTCGGCGAGGAGAGCGTCGAGCAGGTCGCGCGCGCGGCGGTCGAGTTGCGCATCACGGTGCGGCCGCGCGTATTGCGCGCAGCCATCGGAGAGGTCGCGGCGCACCTCGCGCGGATCGAGGCGATCGACAAGGCGAGCAAGGGACTTTGTCTTTGGAAGCGGCTCGCATCGACCGTCGAGCCAGTGGTCGAAGCGCAGCTGGCGTGATGGCTCGGCGGGGAACCGCTACACCCCGGGCACTCCGTCCGACGTCTGCGCGATCATTCGACGTCATTCCCGCGAAGGCGGGAATCCATTTTTTCTTGGACGTGAATCAACTTGGATTCCCGCTTTCGCGGGAATGACGTCGGCGGAGGTTTTGCGTGCCGACGCGAGCCGTATCGGATGCGCGCTAGCGCGAGCGGACGAGGATGACCGTCACGTTGTCCGCGCCGCCCTGATCGAGCGCGGCCAGCACGAGATGATCGACGCATTCCTGCGCGGAAAGCTCCTCGCGCGCGAGGACCGCCGCGATCGACGCGTCGGTCACTTCCTCGGTGAGGCCGTCGCTGCAGAGCAAGAGTTGCATGCCGGGCTGCAACGTTCCCTTCGCGCTGCCGATCCGCATCGATTGCGGATCGGTGACTCCGAGCGCCTGCGTGACGACGTTGCGATGCGGATGGCTGCGCGCCTGCTCGCTCGTGATCGCGCCCTGGTCGATCAGCTCCTGCACGTAGGAATGATCCTGCGAGAGCTGCTTCAGTCCGTTGTTCCAGACGTAGACCCGGCTGTCGCCGACCCAGGCGACTTCGAAATCGCGCTCGCCGGCGATGCGCAGCGCCGCGATCGTCGTGCCCATCGGCAGCGCTTCGGAGCGGCGCGTCGAATGGCGGATGATCTCCTCGTCGGCGAGCTGGATCGCGGTGATCAGCGGCGTGCCCTTGCCGACCTCGCGCACGAGCGTGTCGCGCGCGAGCGCGCTCGCGACCTCGCCGTGCTCGTGCCCGCCCATGCCGTCGGCGACGAGCCAGAGGCCGAGATGCGCGTCGGCATAATACGTGTCTTCGTTGTGCTCGCGGCGCAGGCCGACGTGAGTGCTGTGTCCGAACTCGATCATGCGCTGCGCGAACAGGGTAGTGGTTGGGGCCGATCGGCGGCATCGGGTCGATGCGGCCCGGCCCCGCAGCGCCCTGCGTCGCATAGCATGCCGTGCGCCTCGCGCCCGACGCAAGCGGCGTCGCCGCGAACCCGATCACGGCTCGCACGCATCGCTCGAAGTGCCTCGCGTGGTCGAGAGCGGCCGGTCGGCTCGCGCGGATTTCGGCGACGAGGTTGCGGTGATTTCCTACAGATTGCCGCGGCGGGCAGCGGCTGCGTGCAAGGCAGCAGTAGAGGAGACTGCCCCGGCACCGGCGGCAGGCCGTTCGCAAGCCGCGTCGGGCGGCAGCTCCGAGTCAGACTGCCGTCCCTATACTGGCCCCGGAGATCCGGAATGAAGATGCGCACCGCGACCCTCGACGCCGCAGCGGCGATCAATCTGCTCCGCCACGCGCGCGAAGCCTGCGACCAGTTGAATCCCCTCGGCACCCCGATGACGATGGCCGAGCTGCAGCAGCGCGCCGAGATCGTCCATAGCGTGATCCGTGCCCGCGCCAAGCTCGAGCTTTTGCGCAATCGCGCCGTCAAGCTCCAGGAAGCCGTCGAGCAATTCAAGGCGCGCAAAGGCAACGCCGCCTGAGCGGGCGTCACCGGTCGGCCGCGCAGAAGGGATCGCTGCGTGCGGATTCCTCATCGAGGTAGCGCCAGCGTCGCACGAGGCGCCGCGGATATCCGGCGGGATCGTCGACGCTGTAGAACATCGAATCGCGGAAATGGCCGACGTGCGTTCCCGGCAGGGATGCGACTTCGAATTCGATCGGCGTTTGCGGCCGGGGTGCGATTACCGAGGCACCGACCCAGTCCATCGTGCTTCTTGCTGAATTTCAGGGACGCGCAGCGTACTCTCGTGCGCGCCCGGCGACTGTAAAACTGTGAAACGTGAAACTGTGAAACCTGCAGGGCGCGATGGCCGCGCAGGGCGCTGGAATCGGCCTTCCGGAACGCAGGGAGCGCCGGCAGGCCCTTCGCGAGCTCCGGAATCGGCTTGCCACGAGCCGGGCACGGAGCCGCGACGCGAAGCGCGACGGCGCTATTGCGGCGCCACGACGAATGTCGCGGCCATGATCCAGATACAGATCGCGATGACGATGGCCGCCTGCCGGCCTGTGATGCCGGTCCGCTCGTGCGTATTCATGCGGCCAGCTCCGTCCGGCGCGTGCGGAACCGTTCGAGCGCGCTTTCGAGCGAGCGGGCGCGATCGCGCAGCTGCTGCAGCTTGCGGTTCGCATTGATCACGGTGGCGATCACGCGCGCGCGATGCTCGATCTCGGCACGCGTCATAGGCCGGTCGAGCGAGCCGAGCTTCGCGCATGCTGTTCTTGCGTGCTCCATGACGGCAACCGCCGCCATGACGTCGTTCGCCGCGTTCCTGGGTGCCATGGCCCTCTCCCGACGAAGCGCCGGAACCGGAATCCGCATTCGGCGGAAGTCCGTCGACGCCCTCGCGATGCGAGTGGACCCAGCATCGGCGAACGCCGCCGACGCCGCAGCGGCGAATCGCCATCGGATCGTGTAGGCGATTTCGGACGCGCGCGTACGAACGCCGCGCCGCGCGGCTAGCGAATGCCGACTCCGACGCCGACTCCGAAGCTGACGCGCGGCCGCTCGTATGGGAAATTGACCGGCCAGAGATGGATCGTCGCGTCGGCGACGATCGGAACGACGATGTCGCGCTCGTCGATGCGCCGGATTTCCGTGCCGGCGATGCGTCCCTGCAGCGTCACGAAGCGGCCGGCCGGATAGTCGAGCGGCTCGACGAAGCCCGGCAGCTCGACGACGAAGCGTCCCTGCGTCGGCGCGTTCTGGTCGGGACGCTGCGCTTCGTTGAGCGGATAAGCGACGACGTCGATCTCGGTCTCTTGCTCGCCGTTGCGGACGTCGAGGATCTTGCCGCCCCAGACGACGTCGGTCCGCTCGTAGCGCTCGGGCTCGCGCGCGGCGTCGAGCGGCGTCGCGATTGCGGCCGGAGCATCCTTGAATACCGGCGTCGCGCAGCCGGCGAGCAACGCGAGCGCGGCGCTCGCCGGAAAAAGAATCGAGAGGATTCGTGAAAGCCGCATATCCTTTTCCCGTCGCGGCGTCAACTGCGTTTCAGCCATTCGACGCGCTGATCGCCGTACCGGCTCTGCGCCAGCAGCGCGCGCAGGACCGGCAGCATGTCCTCGATCTCGCGATCGAGCTTCCACGGCGGATTCAGGATCGCCATGCCGCAGCCGTTGAGGCGCAGCGCCGAATTGTCCGGATGCAGCAGCAGCTCGGCGACGAGCACGTCCGCCGCCGCGCTCTTCTCGGCCAGCCAGCGATGGAACGGCACGATGTGCTGGCGCAGCTTGATCGGATACCAGACCGCGTAGGTCGCGTTCGGCCAGCGTGCCAGCGAAGCCGCGAGTGCGCTCTCGACGTGCAGGAATTCGCCTGCCTGCGCCTCGAACGGAGGATCGATCAGCACGAGACCGCGCTTCTGCTTCGGCGGCGTCAGTGCCTTCAGCGCTTCGTAGCCGTCGCGTTGATGCACGGCGAAGCGCGCGTCGCCGCGGAACAGCGCCTTCAGCAAGTCGGCTTCGCTTTCCTCGAGCTCGCAGAGAATCGCGCGATCCTGCTCGCGCAGCACCAGGCTCGCGAGCAGAGGCGAGCCCGGATACACCGCGAGCTCGCCGCCTTGTCCCGCGTTCAGCGCGCGCACGAGATTGACGTAGACGTGCAGCACGGCCGGAAGGCGCGTGCTGGAAAAAAGGCGCTGCACGCCGCCGGCAAACTCGCGCGTGCGCGCCGCTTCCTCGCTGCGCAGGTCGTAGCGCCCGCGGCCGGCGTGCGTGTCGAAGTAGCAGAGCGCGCCCTGCTTGCGCTTGAGCGATTCGAGCAGCCCGATCAGGATCGCGTGCTTGAAGACATCGGCGAAATTGCCGGCGTGGAAGGCGTGTCGATAATTCATCGTGCGGGCATCGCGAGCTCGACGTCGGCGGTTTTCGGCGGGCCGCGGATCACGCTGCGCGATTGCGGCTTTTTGCGTCTGCTGGAGCCGATGCGTACCATCGCGCACCGTGAATGCGCTTTGTACCAGCTTCGGGCTCCGTCCGCGACGCATCGCGCGGTCGTGGCGTGCGAAAGCGACGGCCTTCATCGTCGCGCTCGCGCTGGTTCTGGCCGGCTTTCCGGCCGCCGCGATGCCGTCCGTCGCGCACGGGCACCCGGCTGCGAGCGCGCATTCGCCGCATTGCGCGGGACATTCGGGCATGCCCGCGCATGACGCGACGCATGCGCACGATGCCGCGCATGCATGTTGCGCGAACGCGTGCGCCTGCGCGCATGCGTCGGCGTTGACGCCGGTCGCCTATGCGTGGATGCGTGTCGCTTCGGTCGGCCACGCATTCCGTTTTTCCGCTGCCGGGGAACGCGGCTCGACAACCCCTCCGCCGCTGAGACCGCCGATTCGCTGACGAACATCCATCCCGTGCGCGTCGCGCGATCGCGTGCGACGTGCGTCGTCATCGATCGGTCTGCGCCGCGTGGCGCAGGTCGAGTGCGGAGAAGTTCCCGATGGTGTTTCAGGCGAAGACCGCCGCGGCGCAAGCGTCGCGCCGGCGGTTCGTGCAAGGGCTGGCGCTTGGCGGCGCGGCCGTCGCGCTCGGTTTCGGTCGCAGCCTCAAGGCAGGAAACGCACCGATCGATGGCGGCGACGCCGTGCTCGACGGTCGCGACTTCACGTTGTCGATCGGCGAGATGCCGGTCGATTTCACCGGAGCGCCGCGCGTCGCGACGGTCGTGAACGGCCGTCTGCCGGCGCCGCTGCTGCGCTGGAAGCAGGGCGACACCGTGACCTTGCGCGTACGCAACGCGCTGTCGGTCACGAGCTCGATCCACTGGCACGGCCTCGTCGTCCCGG
>DASZWL010000319.1:0-3227 GCA_035546695.1 Rhodanobacteraceae bacterium
CAGATGGCCGTGCTGCTCGGCGACGGCGAAACCGCCGCCCTTGCGATCGCATCGAACGTCGGCGAGGGTGCGGAGCCGAAGCTCGGCGCGCTCGTGATCGCCGAGGCGCCGGCCGACCTGTTGCGCACGCGTCCCGAGATCCGCCGCGCCGAGCTTGCGATCCTGAAGGCGGCCGGCGAGCTCGGCATCGCGCGCGCCGATCTCTATCCGCGCCTCGCGCTCGGCGGATCGCTGACATATGCCTCGCGCATCGTCGGCAATACGCGGCTCGCCGACACGGACAGCACCGTGGCCGTCGGTCCGCTGATCGACGTGCCGATCTTCGACTGGGGCCGCCGCCGCGCCGTCGTCTCGGCGCGCGACGCCGAACTCGAAGCGGCCGTGACCGGTTACCGGCAGGCCGTGCTCGAAGGCGTCGCCGAAGTCGAAACCGCGATGGCGACGCTTGAGCAGCAGCGCAAGCGCGCAGCCGATCTAGATCGCGCTGCGGAAGCGCTCGGGCGCAACGACGAAGCCGTCGCGACGCTGCGTCGCGTCGGCCTCGCCGACGACATCGATCGCGAAACCGCGATCGTCACGCACCTTCGTGCGGAGCTCGATGCGTCCGACGCGGAGCGCGAGCACGATCTCGCGTTCGTCGCGCTCTACAAGGCGCTCGGCGGCGCGCCGCTGCCGCCGGCAGGAGCGCCGCGCTGATGGTGCCGCTCGCGCGTCGGACGCTCGTGCACGAATGGCGGCGCTTCCTGCCGTCGACGCTCGCGGTCGCGTTCTCGGGTCTCCTGCTGCTCGTGCAGGCCGCGCTCGTGTTCGGCATCTTCGGCAGCGCCGCCGTCTACATCGAGAAATCCGGCGGCGATCTCTGGATCGGACATCCCGGCACGCAGAGCATCGAGCTCGGCCGGCCGATACCGCGCGATGTCGAGATGCGGCTCCTGATGGATCCCGACGTCGCGCGCGTCGAGCCGTTCCGCTGGATCGACGGCGACTGGCGCGGCCCGGCCGATCGCGGCGGATTGTCCGTGTTCGTCTCCGGCATCGATCCGCGTCCGGACGGCCTCGTATTCGCCGACGTATTGCCGCGCGAGCTTCGCGCGAAGCTCGAAGAGCCCGACGGCGTCATCGTCGATCGCGCCGATCTTCGCAAGCTTGGCCTCGATGTCGGCGGGCAGGCCGTCATCAATGGGCATCGCGTGCGCATCGTCGGCGTCGCGAACGGATTGCGCGCGCTCGGCGGCGTCAACGTCGTCGCTTCTCTCGACACCGCGCGCCGGCTCGACGACGATCATCCGGGCGACGAAGTCGCGTACTACGTCGCGAAACTCCGCGATCCCGCGCGCGCCGAAGCGGTGCGCGAGCGCTTGCAGGCCGGCGCGCAGCGTTACGAAGTCTGGACGCGCGACGCGTTCGCGCATCGCGCGGTCACCTACTGGATGTTCGAGACCGGCGCCGGGCTCGGCGTCGTGTTCCTCGCGCTCGTCGTGCTCGGCGTCGGCGCGATCATCACGAGCCAGACGCTGATGGGCGCCATCGCGGGATCGATCCCCGAATACGCGACGCTGCACGCGCTCGGCGTCGGCGTGCAGGCGCTGCGCCGCGTCGTGCTGCAGCAGGCCGGCTGGGTCGGCGCGACGGGACTCGCGATCGGCGGGTGTGCAACCGCGCTCGTTCTCGCGCTAGCGGCCCGTCACGATGTTCCGGCGCATCTCGATCCCGCGATCGCAGCGGCGTGCGCGGCGCTCGTCATCGGCGTCGCGCTCGTGTCCGGGCTGGTCGCGGTGCGCGTGCTGCGCCGCGCCGATCCCGCGCTGCTGCTCCGGTGACGGCATGAGCGCGCTCGTCGCCGAATCGATCGCGAAATCTTTCGTCACGGGATCGGTGCGAGCCGACGTGCTGCGCGATCTCTCGATCGCGATCGAGCCCGGCGAGTTGACGCTGGTCTCGGGGCCGTCCGGTTGCGGCAAGTCGACGCTGCTCGCGATCCTGAGCGGCCTCCTGCGGCCGGATGCGGGACGAGCGATCGCGCTCGGACAGGATCTTTCGCGGCTCGGCCCGCGCGAGCTCGAGCGGTTCCGCCTGCATTACACCGGATTCGTGTTCCAGGGTTTCAATCTTTTTCCGGCGCTCGACGCGATCGAGCAGGTCGCGCTGCCGCTCGGCTATCTCGGGCTCGATGATGTGAAAGCGCGCGAGCGCGCCGAGCGCTCACTCGCCGAAGTCGGACTCGCCGAACGCATGCGCCTGCGGCCGGCCGAGCTTTCCGGCGGCGAGAAGCAGCGCGTCGCGATCGCGCGCGCGCTCGCGAAGGAGCCCGCGCTCGTGTTCGCCGACGAGCCCACCAGCGCGCTCGACGCCGCGAACGGGCAGATCGTCATCGACATGCTGCATCGGATCGCGCGCACGCACGGCGCGACCGTGCTTTGCGTCAGCCACGATCCGCGACTCGTAGCGCACGCCGATCGCGTGCTCGCGATGGAGGACGGCAAGATCCTTTCGGATCGACGCGGATCGCCGGCGAAGGAAACCTGATGTCTCCGGAAGATCGCAACGGACGGGACATTGCGAGCGTCTCGATTGCGCTGCGCTCGGGAGTCCTGTGTATGCTGATCGCCTGGAGGAGCGCCGCGAAAACGCACAGCATGACCGGACATCGACGATACGGACGAATCGCCGCGATCGCGCTCGCCGTCGCAATCGCCGGCTGCGCGAAAGGCAGCAGCGAAGAGAAGAGCGCGACCGCGCCGGCGTCGCCGTACGTCGCGATGGCGCGCGGCCAGGTCGACGTCGAAGGCGGCATGATCCGCGTCGGTGCGCTGCGCGAGGGACGCATCGAGCGCGTCGCGGTCGAGGAGGGCGACGAAGTCCGCGAAGGCGAAGTGCTCGCCGAGCTCGATGCGCGTCAGGCGAAGGTTGCGATCCAGGTCGCGGAAGCCGAGCAGGCGCAGGCCGAGGCGCACGTCGCCGTGTTGCGTGCGCGCCTGCCGCAAATTCGCTCGCAAGCGCATCGGACGCGCGAAGCCGCGGACGCGGGCGCCGCGACCGGACAATCGGCGGACGAGACGACGACAGCCGTCGCGGTGCTCGAAGCTGAGATCGCCGCGGCCGACGCGGCCGTCAAGGTTGCGCGCGCGCATGTCGAAGAAGCGCGCGCCGAGCTCGATGCGCGCAAGATCGCGGCGCCGGTCGCCGGACGCATCGCGCGGCGCATCGTGCGCGTCGGCGATGTCGTC
>DASZWL010000320.1:0-8322 GCA_035546695.1 Rhodanobacteraceae bacterium
TGTCGCGGCGGAAAGCGCGCCTCGTCGAGACCGAGCCCCTGGATCGTGCGCTTGACGAGCCGCTGCTGGTCGTCGGCGTCGAGGATCTGGAACGTCTCCGGCAGACGCGCCTCGCGCCAGTGCCGGCGCAACAGGCGATGCGCGATGCCGTGGAACGTGCCGACCGTGAGCCCGCGCACGTCGTTCGCGATCAGCGCTTCGGTGCGCGCGCGCATCTCGCCGGCGGCCTTGTTCGTGAACGTGACCGCGAGCACCGACCACGGCGAGACGCGATCGACTTCGAGCAGCCAGCCGATCCGGTGCGTCAGCACGCGCGTCTTGCCAGAGCCCGCGCCAGCGAGCACGAGGTAATGGCCCGGCGGCGCGGTCACGGCTTCGCGTTGCGCCGCGTTCAATCCGTCGAGCAGGTGCGAGACATCCATCGACGAAGTGTAGCCGTCGCGTCAAGCGCACCGCGAGCGGACATGCCGGAGCGGCAACTTCGCGCGCGCTCGCGCATCATAGGCTCCATGCGATTCCGACCGATCGCCGTCGTTTTGCTCGCCGTCGCCGGATATTTGTTAGCGGCCGATGCGCTCGCCGCCGCGCCGCGCTACGCGATGCGCTACGACGCCGACACCGAAACGATGAGCGTGCGCGTCTGCATCGTGTCGGCTTCGCCGCGCGTGCGCTTCGCGATCGATTCCGGCGCCGCGCGCTACGTCGATGCGTTGAGGCGAGATGCGGGTCCGCCGCCGACGCCCGGGCGCGACGCATGGATCGCGAACGACTGGCGCGCCGGCGAATGTCTCGCCTATCGCGCGGCGCTTGGCCGCATCGCCGACGACCGCGCGCGCCGCGAAGGCGGAATGCGGCGCAAGGACGCGCTGCTTTCCGATCCTGGTTCGTGGCTCGTGCGCGTCGACGGCACGGACGAAGCCGCCGAAGGCGACATCGAGCTGCCGGAGGGCTACGCGATCTCCGCGCCGTGGCATCCGCTGCCGCCGAACGGCACCACGCGTCGCTTCTCGATCGCACCGACGCCGCCGGACTGGATCGCGCGCGTCGCGATCGGCCGCTTCGACGAGCAGCGCATCGCGCTCGACGGCGGCGTGCTGCGCACGGCGATCCTCGGCGTCGACGATGCGAAGCGGCGACGCGAGCTCGACGCATGGTTCACACGTATGGCGCACGCGACACTGTCCGCCTACGGCCGGCTGCCGCTCGCCGACGTGCAGGTGCTGCTCGTCCCGGCGCGCGGCAACGGGCGCGAGGGCGTCGTATTCGGCGAATCGACGCGCGGACAGGGACATGGCGTCACGCTCCTCGTCGATCTCTCGCAGCCGATCTCGACGCTTGATCGCGACTGGGTCGCCGTCCACGAGCTGTCGCATCAGTTCCATCCGTACCTCGGCGATCGCGGCAGCTGGCTCGCCGAAGGTCTCGCGACGTATTACCAGAACGTGCTGCGCGCTCGCGCCGGCATCGTCGCGCCGACCGAAGCCTGGCAGCAGATCGATGCCGGCTTCGCGCGCGGACGGAACGCGACGAGCGCGCACGATATCCCGCTCGAGGATATCGCCGATGCCGCGAGCGGACGCGCGAACTTCATGCGAACGTACTGGTCCGGCACCGCGTTCTGGCTCGAAGCCGATCTCGCGCTGCGTCGAGCAAGCGGGAGCCGGCTAAGCGTGGACGAGGCTTTGCGCCGCTTCGACGCGTGCTGCCTGCCGGACGATCGCGGCTGGTCGCCGGCCGATTTCGTCGCGAAGCTCGATGCGCTCGTCGGCAGCGGCGTCTTCGTCGCGCTGTTCGATGCCTATCGCAGTCGCACCGATTTTCCGGATCTCGACGCCGCCTATCGCGATTTCGGCATCGCCCGCGACGGCAATCGCCTGCGTTTCGACGAGCACGCGAACGCAGCCGGCGTGCGCCGCGCGATCATGACGGCGGATCGAGACCGGCGCGGGAGCGCAGCTTCTCCTGGAAGTCCTCCCAGTAGCGCAAATCCCGGTAGTAGTCGTTGATCCACCACGCGCCGATGCCGCCGTACAGGACTGTGCCGAGCAACAGCAGCGGATTGAACGTGAACAGCGCCAGCAGCAGGAAGACGCCTGCGATGCCGATCTTCGTCCAGCCGTAGACGAGCGCCCATTTGCTCGGCGGAGGCGAATCGCGCATCGACGCGTCGTCCCAATCGGGATCGGCGATGACGACGGCAAGCATCAGGATCGCCGCGGCGATCCCTGCGGCCAGCACCGCGACGATCAGCCGCCACAGCGCCGGCAAATCCGCCAGCGCGTGCGGCGCTGGCACGTAGCGCGAAAGGCCGTGCCGGCCTTCGGCGAAAAACAGGAAGGCCATGAACGCGATGACGGCGTAGACGCCGAAGAACGCGCGCCCGAACCGGAGCTTGTGCATGCCGCCCTCCCGATGGCGGCGCGAGCATAGCGCGGCGGCTATTTCCTCGCGACGCCGGCAACGACGAGCCCCGCGCCGACGAGGATCGCGATGCCGCCGAGCCATTGCGGCACGGTCTTCTCTTCCTGCACGGTCGCCGAGAGATCGCCGACCTTCAGCACTTCCTTGTCGTGGTTGAAGTTGAGCTTGCCGAGGAATCCGGCGATGCCGAGCGCGGCGACGAGGATGCCGGCGACGATCAATCCGATGCGCATGAAGTTTCCTCCGTTCCGGCGCGATCGCGCCGGCGGCAAAGTTTGCCGATCGGAGCTGAACGGAGTCCGTGTGCTCGACGACGCGCCGATTCTGCGGTTTCGGAATTCGGTGGGCTGAAGCCCACCCTATGAAGCCTTGATGGCGAATTGGGTGGGCCTCGGCCCGCCATCGCAGCGATTCGTCACGCAACGATCATTGCGACGGCGGATTGGCGTAAAGCCGCTCGGCGCGCTCGAAGAGCACCCACGACGTCGCGATGTACTTGTTGCCGCCCTTCGGCCGGTTGCCGCGGTGCGTGTGCGTGAAGCCGGCCGGCGCGATCAGCAGCGATCCCGTGCGCGGCACGATCTTGCGCTGCTGGTGGAGGAACTCGGTCTCGCCTTCGGCGAAGCCGTCGTTGAGATAGATCGTCCAGAGCAGCACGCGATGCAGGTTGTCCGTGTCCTGCTTCGGAAAGATTTCGCTGTGCCAGTACGGATATCCGCCCTGATCGGCGAAATAGCGCTGGATGTTGATCTGTCCGGGCCGGAATACCTGTGTCGCGAGCCGCTGCAGATCGGCATCGGGCATCGACGCGATCGCGGCCGCGTCGAGCGGCACGAGCTTGCCGGTCGCGGGATCCTTCCGGCTGAGCTGCATCGGCGCGATCGCGAGATGCGCGTAGCGGCGAAGATATGCGACGAGTCCCGCGAGCATCGTGCGATTCAGGATGTTCTCGCCCTGCTTCCATTCCGGGTGCAGGCTGATGCAGAGATCCCAGCTGTCCTTGAGCTCGGTGTTGACGCCGCCGCCGGTCGCGCCGCGCGAGAGCTTGCCGCTCGCCTCGAAGCGGTCGATCAGCTCGCGGCAGACCTGCGCGTCGAGCGCGTTCTCGTAGACCTCGATGAAATCGGGATGCTCCATCACGCGGCGCCGGCGGCTTCGCGATGGTAGCGCGTCGCGCGCTCGACTTCGTTCTTCGAACCGAGGAAGACGGCGACGCGCTGGTGCAACTGCTCGGGCTGGATGTCGAGGATGCGCTCGCGGCCGTTCGTCGCGGCGCCGCCGGCCTGCTCGACGATGAACGCCATCGGATTCGCCTCGTACATGAGGCGGAGCTTGCCCGGCTTCGTCGGATCCTTGAGATCGCGCGGATAGATGAAGATGCCGCCGCGCGTCAGGATGCGGTGCACGTCGGCGACCATCGACGCGACCCAGCGCATGTTGAAATCGCGTCCGCGCGGTCCCGTTTTTCCGGCGAGCAATTCGTCGATGTACTGCCGCATCGGCGGTTCCCAGTGCCGCATGTTCGACATATTGATCGCAAACTCCGACGTGTCTTCGGGAATGCGAAGGTGCGACTGCGTGAGCGGGAAATTGCCCTGCTCGCGGTCGAGCGTGAACTGATGCACGCCGTCGCCGAGCGTCAGCACGAGCACCGTGCTCGATCCGTAGACCGCGTAACCCGCCGCA
This sequence comes from Rhodanobacteraceae bacterium, assembly GCA_035546695.1. GTDB lineage: Bacteria > Pseudomonadota > Gammaproteobacteria > Xanthomonadales > Rhodanobacteraceae > Dokdonella_A. The sequence continues at coordinate 4,108 of DASZWL010000320.1, forward strand.
ACCTGCTTCGTGCCCGGTTGCAGGAACGACGATTCGTCGGGCTCCCTGACGCCGGGCGGGCACTTCAGCACCGAGAAGATCGTGCCGACCGAGATATTGACGTCGATGTTCGACGAGCCGTCGAGCGGATCGAACACGAGCAGGTATTCGCCCTTCGGATAGCGGTGCGGGATCGGATGCGGATCGTCCATCTCCTCCGACGCGAGCGCGGCGAGATGGCCGCCCCATTCGTTCGCCTCGAGCAGGATCTCGTTCGAGAGCACGTCGAGCTTCTTCTGCGCCTCGCCCTGCACGTTCGTCGAGCCGGCGCCGCCGAGCACGCCGCCGAGCGCGCCCTTGCCCACCGCGATCGAGATCGTCTTGCAGGCGCGCGCGACGACTTCGATCAGGAGACGCAGGTCCGCATTGATCTGGCCCTTGGCTCGCTGCTCCTCGAGCAGGAAGCGCGTCAGCGATACCGGTCTCGGGGCGGTCTTTGCGGCGTTCATCCGGCGGTTCCGGCGCGATCGGGGTGCGCATTGTCGGCGCTCGATCGTCGGCGCGCCAGCCTCGCGCCCGCATATGGCCTCCGCGCGAGCCTTTGCTGACACGGCGCTGTCAGCAGACGGTCTTCATGATCGCAGCGTCCGGAGGAATCGTGTCGATTCGCGGCTTCCTGGTTCGACGAACCGGAAAGGGCGGCAACCGCCGCCTTGCCGCAACCCGAAGTGCCTGGAGAGATGCCATGCGCAACCATGTTTATTTCTACGTGTTCGACGGCTTCGCCGACTGGGAAGCCGCGCTCGCGCTTTGCGAGATCCGCCGACCCGGCGATTTCCGCGTGCGAACGGTCGCGCTCGATCGTCGGCCCGTGCAGTCGATGGGCGGCCTGACCGTGCTGCCGGACCTCGCGCTCGACGAAGTCGATCCCGCGCGCGCCGCGCTCGTGATCCTGCCGGGCGGTACGGCCTGGGAGCGCGGCGAGATTGCGCCAATCAGCGGGCTCGTGCGCCGTCTCCATGCCGGCGGCACGACGATCGCCGCGCTCGCGGGCGGCGTGCTCGCGCTCGCGTACGCGGGGCTGCTCGATACGCGCCGTCATGCCGGCAGCTATGCCGGCCACATCGAGACGTACGTGCCGGATTACGCCGGCGGCGCGCACTACGCCGCCGACGCGCTCGCGATTGGCGACGATCGCGTCATCACCGCGAGCAGCGTCGGTCACGTCGAGTTCGCCCGCGAGATCATCGCCGCGCTCGGCCTCTACGACGAGCGCGATCGCGGCATCTGGTATCGCCTGTTCAAGCACGGCGAGCCGCCGCCGTGGCTCGTCCCGGACGAAGCGCCGATCGAGGAGCACGCATGAACGTAGTGTTCGCACACCGCATCGTCCGCCTGCTGATGCCGCTCGCGGCGCGGACGGCGCTCGTCGAAGCGACGCCGATCCGGCGGTCCGCCGCGGCCGGGAATCGAGGCCGTCGCATCGCGGCGCGCCTGACTCGCGCGCGTCCGGCGCCGCTCGGCGAGGCGAGCGCTCTGCTCGCCGCCTGAGGCGGCGAACCGGAACGTCCCGCGGCCATGCGATCCCTGCCTTTACCGTCCCGGCACGGGATTGCGATCATGGCGCGATGCGTCGCGCCGACCGGCTGTTCCTCATCATCCACGCGCTGCGCGGCCGGCGGACCGCGCTGCCGGCGCGCCGGCTCGCCGAGACGTTGTCGGTCTCGCTGCGCACGGTTTATCGCGACATCGTCGATCTCCAGCTCTCGGGCGTTCCGATCGAGGGCGAGGCCGGCATCGGCTACGTGCTGCGCAAGGGCGCGGACATCCCGCCGCTGATGTTCACGGCCGAGGAGCTCGAAGCGCTCGTCGTCGGCACGCGATTCGTGCGCGCGTTTGCCGGCGAGCGGCTTGCGAGCGGCGCGCAGGCGGCGCTGCTCAAGATCGAAGCCGTGCTGCCGCCCGAGCTTCGCCAGCGCGCGATGCGCTCGCGCATCTTCGCGCCGGCGCGCTGGTACGAAAGCCGCTCGGGCGCGATCGACCGGCTGCACGAGGCGATCGCCGCTCATCGCGTCCTGAAGATCGATTATCGCGACGGCGAGCAGCGCGGCAGCTTGCGCGAGATCGAGCCGCTCTGCCTCGCTTTCTGGGGCGGCGCGTGGACGCTCGGCGCGTGGTGCCGCCTGCGCACCGATTTCCGCAACTTCCGGCCCGACCGCATCGCCGCGTTCGAGCCGACCGGCGAGACGTTCGTCGAGACGCCCGAACGCGGGCTCGCCGCCTATCTCGCGAGCGTCGGCGGCGACAGCGACGGAATGCTGTGACGCGACGCATGCAGCGCCGCGGCGATGCGGTATCGTGCACGACCTTTTGCCTTCCCGACCGGGCATCGCCAGCGTGAAAACCAACGCGAACGCGCCAAGACGCGCCGCCCTGATCTTCATCTTCGTCACGGTGCTGATCGACATCCTGTCGTTCGGCATCATCATTCCGGTGCTGCCGCATCTCGTCGAGCAGCTCGCCGGCGGCGGCATCGCGAAGGCCGCGATGTGGGTCGGCGTGTTCGGCACGCTGTTCGCTGCGATCCAGTTCGCGTGCGCGCCGATCCAGGGCGCGCTGTCCGATCGGTTCGGAAGACGGCCGGTCGTGCTGCTGTCGAACCTCGGCATCGGCGTCGATTTCCTCTTCATGGCGCTCGTCAACACGCTGCCGCTGCTCCTGATCGGACGCTGCATCTCGGGCGCGACCGCGGCGAGCTTCACGACCGCGAACGCGTACATCGCCGACGTGACGCCGCCCGAGAAGCGCGCCGCGAGCTTCGGCATGCTCGGCGCCGCGTTCGGGATCGGATTCGTGATCGGACCCGCGCTCGGCGGATTCCTCGGCGGCATCGATCTGCGCCTGCCGTTCTGGACGTCGGCCGCGCTCGCGCTCGCGAACTTCTGCTACGGCTACTTCATCCTGCCGGAATCGCTGCCGCCCGAGCGCCGCAGCGCGAAGTTCGACTGGAGCCACGCGAATCCGCTCGGCTCGCTGTTCCTTCTGAAGCGCTATCGGCAGGTATTCGGCCTTGCTGCCGTCGTGCTGCTCGTCAATCTCGCGCACTACGTGCTGCAAAGCGTGTTCGTGCTCTACGCCGATTACCGTTACGCGTGGGGTCCGCAGGCGGTCGGCTACACGCTCGCGCTCGTCGGCGTCTGCAATGCGTTCACGCAGGCCTGGCTCGTCGGCAAGCTCGTACCGAGGATCGGCGAACGGCGCACGCTGCTCGCGGGCCTCGCGTTCGGTGCGCTCGGGTTCGGCACGATGGCGCTCGCGAGCGTTCCGCAAGTGTTCCTGATCGGCATCCCGCTGCTCGCGTTGTGGGGGCTCGCAGGGCCCGCGACGCAGGCGATCATGACGCGTCAGGTCGATCCGCACGAACAGGGCCGCTTGCAGGGCGCAGTCGCGAGCCTCGCGAGTCTCGCCGGCATCTTCGGTCCGACGATCTTCACGCAGATCTTCGCGCTCTTCATCAGCGATCACGCGCCGGTGCATCTGCCGGGCGCGCCGTTCCTGCTGTCGTCGGCGCTGCTCGTCGGCGCGATGGTCCTAGCGTGGAACGTCACGCGCTCGCTGTCGCGGCGTTTTGCGCAAGCGGTGCCGACGCCGGCGATCGTTCCCGAAGCGATGCCTGTCGGGGAGGCGATGCCGGTCGGCGAAGTGGCGCCTCCCGCGAAGACATCCTGATTTCTCGCGTGCTGCTCATTGCCGCGCATTCCTCATATGTCGTCATGCCCGCGGAAGCGGGCATCCATTTCCGTGGCGCATCCAAAGAACGGATTACTCGCTTCGCTCGCCCCTTCGGGCCATCCTTCGGAAGTTCTGCGCGCTTCGCGCTTGTCCCGCTTTCGCGGGAATGACGTCATGAGTAGGGTGTTGACGTCGCTGTCGTCACGAGCCGTATTTCACCGAGCAGCCGTAAGGTTCCGACGTCGGCACGCTGACCGGCTTTCCGGCCGCGAGCTCGGCAAGCGCCTGGCGCACGTACTGCGTGGCTTCCGGAATGTCTTTGACGTCGGTGCTCGCGATCGAGTCGATACCGCCCATGTAGCGCAGCACGCCGTCCCTGTCGATGACAAACATGTGTGGCGTCGTCTTCGCATCGTACGCATGGCCGACCGCGCCGTCGGAATCGATCAGATACGCCGCTTCGTTGCCGCCGACTTTCGCGACGTACGCGTTCGCCGCCGCGCC
>DASZWL010000321.1:0-11286 GCA_035546695.1 Rhodanobacteraceae bacterium
TCGACCGCACCTCGGGAGGCCGCGCATGGCGACCACTAGCCTCAGGCGCCCGAAGGACGGCCGCTTCCTCGCGGTCGTGATCCTGCTGATCGTCCTTCTGCTCGTCTATCTCGTCGCCATCCACTGGTGGTTCGTCGCGCCGCAGTTGCAGTTCCGCGCGGACATGGCCGACCTTCGCGATCAGCAGCTGCATTTCCGCCAGGCGGCGGCGCAGCGGCCGGAGATCGAGCGGCGCCTCGAGGCGATCCGCGCGCGCGAGCAGAACAACCAGGCGTTTCTGGCCGATACGGATCAGAACGCGGCGTCCGCTTACCTGATCCAGCGCCTGAACCAGGCGATCAGCGATCACGCGAAGGACGAGAAGCGCTGCTCGTCGGCCGGGCAGCAGCCGTACACGAACAACGAAGAAGAACTCTACAAGCGCGTGACGGTGCAGGCGCGCCTGCGTTGCGATCTCGAGCCGCTGGCGGCGATCCTCTACGATCTCGAAAACGGCAAGCCGTATCTGTTCGTCGATCAGCTCATGATCTACAGGCAGCAGACGTATCGCCCGCCGGGCGGCAAGGAGACGGCCGGAGCGCCGCTCGACGTGCGCTTCAACCTGACGGGCTATCTGCGCCAGCCGGGCAAGCCGGCGCCGGCGTCGAAGGTGCCGCAGAAATGAACGTGCGCGCTGCCCGCTTGACGACGACGGCGCTGGGCGCCGTGTGCGGCTTCCTCGTACTGACCGCGCTCTTGCAATACGCGGGCGTCGGCCGTGGCTACCGCTGGGCGGCGGACGATCCCGCCAGCGAGCCGCCGCTGCCGGGCGGCGCCGTCGACGAGAAGCCGCTCAGGTTTCCGCCGGCGTCCGCGTTTGCGAGCGTCGAGGCGCATCCGCTCTTCAACGAAGACCGCCTGCCGACGCCGATCGACGCGAGCGGCGAGGCAGGCGATGCGTCGGACGCGCCGCAGAACCCGCTCAACATCACGCTGACCGGCATCGTCTCGACATCGTCGGTCAAGATCGCGATGGTGCAGGACAAGGCGCGGAACCAGTCGGTAGCATTGAAGGTCGGAATGCCGCTGGAGGGAGATCAGGCAAGCTGGACGCTGGTCGAGGTCAAGCCGCGCAGCGTCGTGTTCCGGAGCGCCGCGAACGAGCGCACCGAAGTCGAGCTCGAAACGTCGGTGGCGCAACCGCCGCCGCCGCCGCGCTCGACGCGGCCCGCGACGCCGGGCAAGCCGGCGAATGCCAGGGACAACCAGAAGGGCTCGGCCGATCTCGCCAAGCGCATCGAGGAACGGCGCAAGCAGATGCGCGAGGATGCCGAGAAACTGCGCAATCAGGGCGGGAAGGGCAAGCCGCCGCAGAAGCCTGTACCACCGAAGCAGTGACGGAGCCAAGACACGTGCCATCGAGACTCATCGCCCCGCTGACCGCTTGCGCGCTCGTGCTGCTCGCCGGTTGCGCCTCCTCGCCGCACAAGCAGGACGAGGAAGCGAAATCCGACATCCTGACGGCGGACACGATCCTGAAACCGGCGACGCCGATCGAGTCGAGCAGCCCCGAGACCGGCATCTCGATCTCGCCGCAGGCGCTTTCCGACCAGGAGCCGCCGAAACCCGAGCTCCAGATCGGCACCGGCAAATTCATCACGCCGCAACCGCCGCTCAAGACCGGCGGCAGCGGCGAGGCCGATGTCGTCTTCAACTTCGAGAATCAGCCGGTCCAGGCCGTCGTCAAGGCGATCCTCGGCGACCTCCTGCAGGAGAACTACACGATCGCGCCGAGCGTGGGCGGCAACGTGACGTTCTCGACGTCCAAGCCGATCCGCCGCTCCGAGGCTCTGCCGGTCCTCGAGATGCTGCTGGCCGCGAACAACATCAGCATCGTGCGGCAGGGCGACCGCTACACGGTGATGCCGACGAAGGACGCGATCGTCGGGCGCCTCACGCCGTCGATCGCGCCGATCGCGTCGGCGAAGGGCTACGAGCTGCGCATCTTCCCGCTGCAGTACGTTTCGCCGAGCGAGATGGCCAAGCTCCTGAAGCCGTACGCGAGGCCGGAGGCAATCGTCAGCATCGATCCGAACCGCAGCCTGCTCGTCATGGCGGGCACGGCGGCCGAGCTCGCGAACTATCAGCAGACGATCGAGACGTTCGATGTCGACTGGCTGAAGGGCATGTCGGTCGGCGTGTTCACGCTGCAGCACGTCGAGGTCGGCAAATTGCTGCCCGATCTCCTCAAGATCTTCGGCACGGACGGCGAATCGCCGCTTGCAGGCATGTTCCGCTTCATGCCGATCGAGCAGACCAACTCGCTCGTCGTCATCACGCCGCAGCCGGAGTACCTGAAATCGGCCGAGGAGTGGCTGTACCGTCTCGACCGCGGCGGCGCCGAGAACGCAACGCAGCTCTATGTATACAATGTCAAGAATCTGAAGGCGCCCGATCTCGCCGATTACCTGAGCCAGATCTTCCTCGGCACCTCGACCGGCGCCTCGCATTCGAGCACGACCGGCAGCGTCGCGCCCGGCCTTCGCTCGACGACGCTCGGCAGTCGCGGCGGATCGTCCTCGGCGATGAGCTATCAGAACTCGCTGCGCCCGCAGTCCGAGCGCGAGAAGAACACGCCCGCCAACGCCAAGACGCCGACGACGCCCGCCGCGGGCGGGCAAGGCTCGAAGGAAACGGACATCCGCATCTCGGCCGTCGAGGAAAACAACCAGCTGATGATTCAGGCGACGCCGGCCGAGTGGTCGCGCATCGAAGCGGCGATCAACAAGCTCGACATCATTCCGCTGCAAGTGCAGATCGAGGCGCGCATTCTCGAGGTTTCGCTGACCGGCGATCTCAACTACGGCGTGCAGTGGTACCTCACGGGATTGATCGGCACAGCGAATGGATCGGCGCAGCAGAACGGGCGCTATCCCTATGCGTATCCGCCGGGTTCCGGGCCTTCGTATACCGGCAACTCGCACGATCGTCATCGCCTCTCGTTGGGCGCGACGGGCAGCACCGCGCCGACGAACAATGGCGGCTTCTTCTATTCGTTCATCAACAGGAATTTCGAAGTCGCGATCAATGCGCTCGAGACGAGTGGTCAGGCGAAATCGCTGGCTGCGCCGTCGCTGCTCGTCGCGAACAATCAGGAAGCGCAGATCAACGTCGGCCAGCAGATTCCGGTCGTGCAGAATTACGTGACCGGCATCGGCATCGGCACCACGACGAATGGGCAGGCGTATACGCCGGGTTACGGCAGCGTGCAGTATCTCAACACGGGCGTGACGCTCGACGTGAAGCCGCGCGTCAATCCGGGCGGCCTTGTCTATCTCGACATCCAGCAGGAAGTTTCGAATCCGGGCCCGCCGGCCGTCGAGGGCGGCAATCCGCCGATCAATCAGCGTCTAATCCAGACGCAGGTCGCCGTGCAGAGCGGCGAGACGCTGCTGCTCGGCGGACTCATCCAGGACAACCGCACGACGAGCGACAAGGGCCTGCCGCTGATCAGCCGCGTGCCGCTGATCGGAAAGCTGTTCGGCAGCACGGCCAATCACAACGATCGCACCGAGCTCATCGTACTGATCACGCCGCGCGTGATCCGCAACAGTGATGAAGGCCGGCAGATGACGCTCGACTACACGCGGCAGTTCCAGTCGCTGGCGCCGCTGCGCCAGGCGTCGCAGCCGCCTCAGCCACCGCCTCCGCCGCCGGAACAGCCGGCATCGACGCACGAACCCGCCACCACACAAGAGGACACGACGCATGAGCACTGAGCGCAACCGACGCGCGACGATACTGGGCGCGCTTGTGCTGCTGCTCGCGGCGTGCAGTCCCGGCAAGGACGACGTCGAGAAGCGTGCAGTCGAGCGCTGGAATTACCTGATCGCTCGCCAGGCCGACAAGGCGTACGACTATCTCTCGCCGGGCGCGCGCGAGATGCAGACGCGCGAGAACTACGCGGCTTCGATGAACAATCGGCCGGTCAAATGGACGGCCGCGAAATTCAATCGCAAGGAGTGTGATGCCGATCGCTGCAAGGTATACATCGACGTGAGCTATTCTGTGGTCATGCCGGGAGCCGGCATCGGCAAGCCTGTCGAGGCGACCAGCACGCAGAGCGAGATCTGGGTACGCGCCGGCGATGGCTGGTATTTTCTTCCCAAGTAATTGAATTCGCAGCCGGAAATGAGGCAGGGAGACGGGGATTGCACGCCACTTTCCTTTGCCTTAACATGGCGGCGCTGTTGCCTAACCTAACCCTGCCAAGGTGGGGCTCCGTGCCTTTCGGAGCGAGGTTGGCGGTAAAGCAAAAAGCCCTGTGGTCAAATTAGGAGTGTTGTGATGAAGAGAAACAGCTTGACGACTGCCGTCGTCGCCGGTATCGCCGGCGTCGCTGGCTTCGCGGGCCTGGCGAATGCCGTCGACCTGAATCCCGATGGTCTCGGCCAGGTTCTCATCTATCCCTACTACACCGTCAACAAGAGCCAGGACACGCTGTTCTCCGTGGTCAACACCACGGGTATCGGCAAGGCGGTGAAGGTTCGCTTCCTCGAGGGCTACAACAGCCGTGAAGTCCTCGACTTCAACCTGTTCCTGTCGCCGCACGACGTCTGGACGGCGCGCGTCAGCCAGACCGACGACATCGAGAATGGCGGCGGCGGCGCCGTGTTCACGAGCGACAAGAGCTGCACGTCGCCGACGATTCCGGCCGAAGGTCAGCCGTTCTCGACCGCTGGTTTCGACGGCTCGGGCGCGGATCCGGATTCGGGCAGTCCGATTCCGTACGACGGCGGTCCGACGGACCTCACCCGTACGCGCGAGGGCTACCTCGAGCTGATCACGATGGGCGATATCCCCGCCGGCACGCCGCTGGCCGCGGACATCACCCACCAGCAGAACGGCCAGCCGGACGGCGGCGTTCCGCCGGACTGCTCGCAGGGCTCGCTGGACAATGATGCTCCGATCAGCGTCGTCGCTCCGACCTCGGGCGGCCTGTTCGGCTCGGGCACCATCGTCAACGTCGGCGAAGGCACGTTCTTCGGCTACACCGCCGATGCGATCGACGGCTTCACGGAGCTCGCGCTGTATCACGGCACCGAGTCGCTGCAGCCCTCGCTGCAGGACGCGAACAATCCGTCGCTGGTCACGGCGCCGGGCGCCATCGCGCGCGCGTTCGTGTTCATCAACGGCCAGCTGCTGACCGCCGACTACGATTTCGGCGTCGACGCGGTTTCGGCGGTGCTGATGTCCGACACGCTGTACAACGAGTACTTCGTGGACCAGACCAACTTCGGTGCGAACACCGACTGGATCGTGACGTTCCCGACGAAGCGCTTCTACGTCGACGACACGCTGTACTCGCGCGCCCCGGCCGCTCCGTTCGTCGAAGCGTTCGACGGCGAATCGAACGTCACGGTCGGCATCACGCTGTACGATCGTGAGGAAGGCCACACGACGCGCACGGGCGGATTCTCGCCGCCGGTCGGCACGCGTCCGTCCTCGCTGCCGTATGAGGTCAACGTCATCAGCTTCCTGCCGACCACCACTGCTGGTGCTCCGTCGGGTGTGCTGGGCTCGTATCTGCGCCCGAACATCACCCCGTACGGCATCGACGGCTGGCTGCAGCTCGATCTGGCCTCGGGTGACGGCGGCCACGCGCTGCCGGGCGGCGTCAGCCCTGACATCGGCGACGTGACGCTGAACGGCCTGCCGGCGACGGGTTACATGGGTTACAACATCATCAACACGAATGCCCAGCCGGGTCAGCTCGCGAACTACGGTGGTCTGTTCCGTCACCGTGCGAACCGTTCGTGCTCGGGTGAAGGCGGTCCTTGCTCGTAAGGATCGATCTTGTTCCTCTGGAACGAAGAGGGGGCCTCGCGGCCCCCTCTTTTTTTGTGGCGCCCGTCGCGATCGGCCCTATGGCTTCGGTCCGTGCGGAAAGCTACAATCGCGGCGCTTTTTTGAAGTATTCGATGGAAAGTCAGACATGTCAGTGCATTTCGGGCGTTTGATCGGTTCGTGCTTGTGTGTTTTCGCCGCCTCGGCGGCCCTCACCCCGGCGAGTGCGCAAGTCACTCTCCACTTGACCACGGCGCAGGGCTCGGACTGCACGGTAACGACCGATGCCCAGGGCCTCACCCTGATGCCGGGCTCGACCGATCTCAAGGCGACGGGCGTCACATTCTCCGGCGCCGCGTGCAGCGGCACGCCGCCTCCGCAGCCCGACGGCTTCGCGCTGAGCGCGCCGGCGACGGTCACGACCGGAACCGCGTTTTCCGTCAGCTGGACCGTTTCCGGAGCCACCAGCTGCACCGGCACAGCTACTTTGAACGGCAGCTCGACGAATCTCACCGGCTGGACCGACAGCACGTCAGCGACTTCGCCACGCAGCGTCACGGCGCCTTCCGACGGTACCTACGTGCTGAAGCTCAAGTGCTCGAACGCTGGCGGCGATGCGAACAGCCTGCCGGCGACCGTCGTCGCGAGCGCTGCCGGTGGCGGCAACGGCGACAATTGTCCGAATCCGGCTTCGCGCCTCATGACCAGCTCGATCACGTACGTGCCGAGCGGCGTTCCGCCCACGCGAGCGAACGTCGACATGACGTCGTGGGACAACATCTGGGGTCATGCGAGCGCGAGCGATACGCTCGTCACGTGGCCCGGACGCGCAAACGCGCAGCCGACGATCCTCAACTTCGGCAAGACGCAGTATCTTGCGGCGAAGTTCCACGTTCCGGCCGGAACGGCGGCGACGACATACGGCTGGCTCACGCACACCGAGTACAACTACGGCCAGGATCTGACCGCTTCGATCAGCACGAACTGTGGCGACTTCAATCCCGTCAACCCGCTCTGCCTCAGCGTGACCGTCAGCGGCCAGAACCTCGTGCCGTGGCGCGTGCCGCCGGGTAATTTCTGCCCGCTGACGCCGGGGCAGGATTACTTCCTCAACATCAAGATGACCGATCCGACGCGTCCGAGCAGCACCTGCGCGGCAGGCGCGACGCAGTGCGCGGTCGGCACCGCGAACAATTTCCACGTTCCGTAGTCTCATGAGCGCCGCGCCGCCTCGTCGAGGCGGCGCGGCGCGTCGTCTCGCGCGGTCGCGCGGACCGCTCGCAGAGAAACTGGAGAGTTCCCTCATGTCGTCGATGCGACGAATCACTGCTTCGTGCGTTCTTCCCGGCGCGTTGGCCTTTGTCTCCTCGATCGCAGCGGCTCAAACGAGCAACGCTGCGACCGGCGTGGGCGCACCGAGCACGGTCGTCGCGACGCAAGGTTCGGCGATCGTGACGCTCTCGGACATCGACGCGTTCGCGACGCGCATTCCCGAAAAGGAGCGCCCCGGTTTCTTCGACAATCCGAACCGTCTCGAGACGCTGATCACACAGATCCTGCTCCAGAAGCAGCTCGCCGCCGAAGCGCGCAAGCAGGGGCTCGATCAGAAGCCCTCCGTGCGCAACGAAATCGAGATGCAGACCGACGAGGTGCTTTCCCGCGCCCGCATGCAGCAGCTCAAGGCCGATCTCAAGCTCCCCGATTTCGAGAAGCGTGCTCACGAGGACTACATCGGCCACAAGGAAACGTATGTCGTTCCCGGCGTCGTCTCGGTACAGCAGATCGTGATCTCGTCAAAGACGCGCAACGACAAGGATGCCAAGGCCCTCGCCGACACCGTCGCCGAGGAAGCGCGCGCGCATCCCGACCGGTTCGACGCACTGGTCGAGAAGTATTCGGAGGACGACAGCAAGGCGACGAACAAAGGCATCGTGACCGACGTCACCAAGCTCGCGACGACGCCCGCATTCCTGGGCGCGGCGAAACGGCTCAAGAAGCCCGGCGACGTGTCCGAGCCCGCGAAGACGCGCGACGGCTACGCCATCATCAAACTCGTTTCGCGCGCGCCCGACAAGCAGCAGCCGTATGCCGAAGTGCACGACAGCATCGTCGCCCGCCTCAAGAGCGAGTACATCGAGAAGACGGCGCAGACTCACGTCGACGAGATCCGCAATCAGAAGATCGACGCAAACCCCGAGATGGTCGCCTCGTTGCGGACGCGATTCGGAAGTGCGTTGCCGTCGGAGTCCGCGATGTCCGCGGCGCCCGCGCCGAAGCCCTGATCCATCGGGTCCGCGGACCGCATACGCTCGCAGCGCCGCGGGCTCTTCGCACTTTCAGCTAGAATCGTCCGCGGCGACCTTCCGCGGACCGCGCTCTCGATGCCACTCGCTTCGTTGACGCTGCGCTTCATCGAGCGCGAGCTGCGCAACCGCTTCGCGGGAAGCTTCACCGGCGGACTCTGGGCGCTGATCACGCCGTTGATCCAGCTCGGCGTCTACGCATTCGTCTTCGAGCACATCCTGAAGCAGCGCGTGCCCGGCGCCGACGCGCCGGGCTACGTGCCGTTCCTCCTCGCCGCGCTGTGGCCTTGGAATGCGCTGTCCGAAGGTTTGCTGCGCGCGACGACGGTCATCCAGGAAAACGCCTCGCTGATCGGCAAGGTCGCGCTGCCGCGCGAAGTGCTCGTGCTCTCGAGCGTCGCGTCGAGCTTCGCGCTCAACGTGGCCGGTTTCGTCGCGATCGCGGTCGTTCTCGCACTCATGGGCAAGGGCATCGCGCTCGGCGGCCTCGCACCGGCGCTGCTGCTCTATGCGATGCTGTTCGTGCTCACGCTCGGCTTCGCGTTCGCGCTCGCCGCCGTGCAGGTGTTCGTGCGCGATCTCGCGCAGGTGCTCGCCCAGCTCCTGATGCTGCTGATGTTCTGCGCGCCGATCTTCTACGACCGCTCGATCGTCCCCCCGCGCGCTCAAGCGCTGCTCGACGTGCATCCCTTCACGTTCTACGCCGATGCGTTCCGCGTCGCGCTGCTTCACCACGGCGAAGTCGGCGTCGAGCGCATCGCGATCGCGTTGCTCGTCGCGTTGCTCGCGCTGCTCGTCGGCCGCTGGATATTCCGAAGGCTCGATCCGTATTTCGAGGATTTCCTGTGAACGCTCCGCTCATCGAAGCGCGCGGACTCGGCAAGGCCTATCCGAAAGTGCATCGCAACGCGGATCGGTTGCGCGCGCTCGCGCGGCTTCTGGCCGGAACGGGCGCCGGCGATCGCATCGAAGTCCTTCGCGATGTCGATCTCGACGTCGTGCGCGGCGAGTCGCTCGGGCTCATCGGGGAGAACGGCGCCGGCAAGTCGACGCTGCTGAAGCTCATCACCGGTGTGCTGACGCCGTCGAGCGGCAGCGTGCGCGTCAACGGCACGATCGGCGCGCTGCTCGAGCTCGGCGCCGGCTTTCATCCCGAGTATTCCGGACGCGACAACATCGCGATGGCGGGCACGCTATACGGCCTCTCCGGCGCGGAACTCCGCGAGCGATTGCCCGAGATCGTCGCGTTCGCCGACATCGGCGACTACATCGACGAGCCGGTCAAGCACTATTCGTCCGGCATGGTCGTGCGTCTCGGCTTCGCGGTGATCGCTGCGCTGAAGCCCGATCTCCTCGTCACCGACGAAGTGCTCGCGGTCGGCGACGAATCGTTCCAGAAGAAATGCGTGCGCTGGATCGAAGGCTATCTCGAAGGCGGCGGCACGCTGATTCTCGTCTCGCACAGCATGTACCACGTGCAGAAGCTCTGCCGGCACGCTTGCTGGCTGCGCAGCGGCGCCATCGAGCGCTACGGCGACGTGTTCGACGTGACGCAGGCGTATCTCGCCTATCACGAGCGGAAGTCGGCGCCGCTTCCCGAACGCGCCGAGATCGAGCGGGCGGGACACGAATTCAGCGTGCTCGGCGTCGCGCTGAATGGCGTCGACAGCGAAGCTGCGCTCATGCTGGAGATGGGCGAGGCGCTTCGCGTCGACGTGCGCGTGCGATCGCGCGACGGTCGCGTGCCGTGCGTCGCGGTCGGCATCGTCCGCGCCGACGGCACGCCGGTGTACGGCGTCACCAGCGACATGGACGGTGCCGCCCCGACGAAGGTCGGCGCCGACGAATACCGCATCGAGATCGAGTTTCCGGAGCTGGCCCTTCTGCCCGGCGGCTACGCCGTGCGCGTACATCCGCTCGATTCGGAAGGCGTGCGCCTCTTCGATACGGTCGAGCGCGGCATCGTCGTACGCGGCGCCTCGCGCGAATTCGGCCTCGTCCGGCTCGCGCACCGATGGCGGAGCGGCGAGGCCGGCCGCTGAGGCGCTGTCGTCCCGATCGGGACGTGCGAAAATGACCGACCGCAAGTCTCAAGACGGTTCGATGCCCGAAACCGAATCACCCGCACTGCCGTTCACCGGCGAGCGCTTCACGCCCGAATGCGTGCGCGAGATCTGGTACGAGCACTGGCACCGCTATGTCTTCGCGTCGCGACTCGTCGCCGGCAAGCGCGTGCTGGACGCCGCGTGCGGCGAGGGCTATGGCGCTGCGCTGCTCGCGCGCACGGCCGCGAACGTGCTCGGCGTCGACATCGATGCCGCGTCGATCGCGCACGCGCGCGAGCGCTACGGCGCGCGCACGCCGAATCTTGCGTACGAGCAGCGCGACGCGACACGACTCGACTTCGCGCCCGGCAGTTTCGATCTCGTCGTCTCGTTCGAGACGCTGGAGCACGTCGAAGCGCAGGAGCGCCTGCTGGACGGTTTCGCGCGCGTGCTCTCGGATGACGGTGTGCTCGTGATCTCCTCGCCCGACCGGCACGCGTACAGCGAAGTCGCCGGATTCCGCAACGAGTTCCACACGCGCGAGCTCGATCGCGACGAACTGCTGGCCTTACTGAAACCGCGTTTCGCCGACGTGCGTCTTTACGGCCAGAAGCTCCTCTTCCAGTCCGCGATCTGGTCGGAGGATGCGCAGCAAGGATTTCACGAAGCATGGACCGGTTCGGCGTCTCCGGACGCGCCCGTCGCCGCAAAGCTCGATTACGCACCGCTCTATTTCGTCGCCGTCTGCGCGAAACGTGCGCTGCCAGAACATCTGCCGGTGCTGTCGCTGTTCGGCGATCGCGAGGAATCGGTCTACGCGCACTACAATCACGAGGTCCGCAAGAACATGAGCGCCGGCACGCGCATCGCCGAGCTCGAGCGCGAGCTCGATGCGCTGCGCAGCGCGCGAACGGCGACGGAAGCCGAGCCTTCGACGGCCCGGCGCAATTGGCGCTGGTGGCGCCGCAAATCATCCGCATGAATACCGATCTCAGCTATCAGATCAATTACGGCACCGTCAGCGCCGGCACCACGCCGGTTCGCCTGGATCCGAACGCGCCGCTGTTCGCGTCGGAGGACGGTGTCGTCGCCTCGCTGTCGAACAGCGAGTG
>DASZWL010000322.1:0-6301 GCA_035546695.1 Rhodanobacteraceae bacterium
CGAGACGAACGCGTGCACGAGATTCGCGCGCGCCATCGGCACGAGCAGGTCGAGGTCGCGCAGAATCAATGCGTTCTTCGTGACGATCGTGCATGGATGACGGTGTTCGGCCAGTACTTCGAGGATCGAGCGCGTGATGCGGTAGCGGCGCTCGATCGGCTGGTACGGATCGGTGTTCGCGCCGAGGTTGATCGGCGAGCAGACGTAGCCGGGCTTCGCAAGCTCGCGGCGTAGAAGCTCCGCTGCGTTCGTCTTCGCGAACAGCTTCGTCTCGAAATCGACGCCGGGCGAGAGATTCAGATACGAATGCGACGGCCTCGCGTAGCAGTAGATGCAGCCGTGCTCGCAGCCGCGGTACGGATTGATCGACTGCTCGAACGCGATGTCCGGCGAATCGTTGCGGCTGATGATCGAACGCGCGCGCTCTTCGGTGACGGTCGTGGCCGGGCGCGAAGCGGGCTCGTCGTCGCGATGCCAGCCGTCGTCCTCGCGCGTCTGCGTGACCGTCTCGAAGCGTCCTTCGGGATTCGAGGCCGCGCCGCGGCCCTTGATGCGCGCGGGCGCATCGATGCGATGGAGGGCGACGTGCTCATCCGGAATTTGCTTCACGCGGCGAGTATGCGCCGCGCGTGTCTCACACGATGCGAAGGCGAGCGAAAGGTTCGTTCGCATAGAACCCATGTAGAACCCATAGGGTGGGCTTCAGCCCACCGAGATTTCTTCGCACGATTCCGGTGGGCTGAAGCCCACCCTATGGGTGTGGCGCGGCGAATCGATCGGGAATCGCGAAGGTGCGCATCAAACCGCGCCGGACAGCTTCCCGTGCTTGCCGAGATCGCGCGGCTCCTCGCTCAGCATGCCGCGCGCGAAATCGAGAGCGCGCGCGATGAAGTTGCCGGCCGGCTCCCAGTACGCGGCGTCGCGCACACGCACGCGCAGCACGACGAGGTTCGGATCGTCCTTGCCGTGCGGAAAGAAGATCTTCTGGACTGGCGACCACAACGCGTCGATCGTCGCGCGGTCGCGATCGATGCGCGCCGTTCCGCGCACCGACACGTAGACGCGGCGTGCGGGGTCGGCGTACGTGAGATTGACGTCGTGATCCGACGTCAGCTCGTCGATCTTGCCGCTGTCGACCGCCGTGAAGAATACGAGCTCGCCACCAGCATCGAACGCGAGCGTCTGCAATGGCCGGCTGACGAGGCTCCCGTCGGCCACGTGCGTCGTCAGCATCGCGATCTCGATGCCTTCGATCAGCTCGCCGAGCTTGTCGAGATCGGCGCTTGCGTGCGGCTCGTTCTTCATCGTGTTCGTCCCATGATTCATCGCGACGATCGGCCCGGACGATCGGCCCGCCGCGATTAATGCATGATGAAACGGCCGGGTCGCGCGTTAGCCTCCGTAAAGCGTCAGCTTGCTATCGAAAGCGTGTCCGTCATCCGCGGACGTCGCCGGAAGCCGTCATGAAAACCACGAAGCGCAAAACGTCCTCGAAGAAGACTCGCAAGACGGCACGCACGACGCGCAAAGCCCCGAAGAAGGTTTCGCGCGCGTCCGCTCCGGCGCGAAAGCGCGCGAGCAGGAAAGGCGCGGGTGCGAAGACGGCGCGCACGAAGTCGACGAGCAAGAAAGCCGCGGCGCGCAAGCGCGGCCCGGCTCGCGGCACCACGAAGGCCGCGCGCAAGACCACAGCCGGAACGCATTCCGCATCGAAATCGGCGCGCCGCAGCGGTTCGCGCAAGCCCACCACGACCCGCGTAGCCGCTTCGAAGACGACAGCCCGGAAGTCAGCGAGCACGAAGAAGACATCCGGCACGCGCCGCCGCGGCGTCAGCGCGGCCGTCGCGAGACGCCATTTCCGCAAGCTGCTCGAAGCCAAGCAGGCGCGCATACGTCAGGGGCCGAGCTATCCGCCCGCCAATGAGTTCTCCGGTAGTCATCGCGCGTCGCTGGCAACCAGCGCTCCGCCGTCGTCGCCTTTGTCGACTTCGGATGCGCCGGCGGTCGAAGGCGGATCGATGCCGGCGCATGGCCGCGGCAACGAGGGCATGCGTCCGCAGAAATGAGGTGCGGCCCGTTCGCGCCAGCAGGATTCGGCTCGGCTCGGGATTCGTCCCGCGCGAAAGCGGGAAAGGTACGATAGCGGCCCCGCGCAAGCCTGCGTCGCCATGAAATACCTGATCTTCCTTCTGCTCGTGCTGCCGGGCGTCTACGTGCATTTCCGCGGCCGCGTGCGGCTTCGTCCGTGGCGGCAGATGACCGATCACTCTTCGTTCCTCGCGCCGCTCAACGTGCTGCTTTACGCGTGCTCTTGCGTGCGTGCGCATCCGTACGCGCCGCTCGATGCGTTTCCCGAACTCGCGCCGCTGCGCGAGCGCTGGCAGGACATCCGCGACGAGGCGCTCGCGCTGCGCGAAGCCGAGCGCATCCGCGCATCGGACCGCTACGACGACGTCGGCTTCAATTCGTTCTTCCGGCGCGGCTGGAAGCGCTTCTATCTCAAGTGGTACGACGACGCGCATCCGTCCGCGCGCGAATTCTGCCCGCGCACGACCGAACTGCTCGGCACGATTCCGTCGGTCAAGGCCGCGATGTTCGCCGAGCTTCCGCCGGGCGCGTCGCTGCGCAAGCATCGCGATCCGTACGCGGGATCGCTGCGCTACCACCTCGGCCTCGTGACGCCCGGCGACGACGGCTGCTGGATCGAGGTCGACGGCGAGCGCTACAGCTGGCGCGACGGCGAAGCCGTGATGTTCGACGAGACGTTCATCCATCGCGCCGAGAACGGGACGGAACGCGATCGCATCATTCTCTTCTGCGATGTCGAGCGTCCTCTGCGATTCGGCTGGGCGCGCGCGCTGAACCGCTGGTTCGCGCGGCACGTCATCGCCGCCGGCGCGGCGCCGAACACGGACGGTGATCGCACCGGCGCGCTGAACCGCGCGTTCGGGTTCGTCTATCGCGTCAAGCTGCACACGAAGCGTCTTCGCAAGGGACACAAGAAGATCTATTACGCGCTGAAGTTCACGCTGATCGCGGCGCTGCTGCTCGCGATCCTCTGGCCGTGACGAGATCGCGCGGCCAAGCGCCGTGCGAGCGCTCGCGCGACCGCTAAACTCCGGTCATGAAAACGCGCCCGACGAACGATCGCGTGCTGGACCGCCTGCATGGGCTCGACGCGCGCGTTCGCCGCAACGTTTCGCAAGCGCAGCAGCATTTGCAACGCGGCGATGCCGGGCAGGCGATTCCTCTGCTCGACGCGGCGCTGGCCGAAGCTCCGGAACATTTCGAACTGCTGCGACTTCGTGGTCTTGCCGAGCAGTTCCAACAGCGTTCCGCGAACGCCGTCGCGCTGCTGCGCAAAGCCGTCGATGCGCGTCCGGACGACGCGCTGACGGTCGCCAACCTCGGCGCCGCGTTGGCGCAACACGGCGACATCGACGCGGCGCTCGCCGCGTGGCACCGCGCGACCGTGCTCGATCCGATGCTGCTCGATGCCTGGCTGAACCTCGGCCGTGCGCTGACGCTTCGTCGCGACGGAGCCGGCGCGAAGTCGGCATTCGATGCCGTGCTAGAGATCGATCCGCGTCACGTTCCCGCGCGCATCCTGCGTGCCGAG
Source organism: Rhodanobacteraceae bacterium (assembly GCA_035546695.1). Classification (GTDB taxonomy): domain Bacteria; phylum Pseudomonadota; class Gammaproteobacteria; order Xanthomonadales; family Rhodanobacteraceae; genus Dokdonella_A. Next base: position 3,620 of record DASZWL010000322.1, read on the forward strand.
ACCTTGAAGATGCTCGGGCGGATCGGCGAGGCCGAAACCGAATTGCGCGATGTCTTGCGCGAGGATCCGTCGTCGGTGGCGGCGTGGACCGCGTTATCGAACCTGAAGCCTCTCGGCGCCGCAGAAGATGTGCAAGCGCTCGACCGTCTATACCGCGCGTCGTCACTCGCGCCGGCCGAGCGCATCGACATCGGATTCGCGTATGCGGCGGCGCTCGAAGCCGCCGAGCGTTTCGCCGAGGCGTTCGCGGTGTTTCGCGAATCGAACGCGGCGTGCCGGCGCACGTTCGCATGGGATGCGCGCGCGGTCAGCGCGCTCGTCGACGCGATCCTCGCGGCGTTTCCGGCGACGAAGATGCAGGACGAAACGATGGCCGCGGGCCACGACGTCGTCTTCCTCGTCGGCATGCCGCGTTCGGGATCGACGCTCGCCGAGCAGATCCTCGCGGCACATCCAGAAGTCACCGCCGGCGGCGAGACCGGCTGGCTCGCCGAAATCCTGCAGACCGAGTCGGTCCGGCGCGGCGTGCGTTTTCCGTTCTGGGCCGCGCAGGCGACGCGCGAGGACTGGGCGCGGCTCGGCGCGGAATACCTTTCGCTCGCGAATGCGCATCGACGCGCGGGCACGGTCTTCACGGACAAGACGCTGACGAACTGGCAGACGCTCGGCGCGCTGCGTCGCATGCTGCCGGCCGCGCGTGTCGTGCATTGTCGGCGCGATGCGCTCGAGACCGCGTGGAGTTGCTACAAGCACCATTTCGCCGGCGAGCAGCTCTATAGCTACGACGTCGCCGAGCTCGCCGCGTTCTTCGGCGATTCGCTGCGCGCGATGCGCGCATGGGACGAGCGGCATCCGGGATGGATTCGCGCGCACGTCCACGAAAATCTGCTCGCCGCGCCGGAAGCGGCAACGCGGGCGCTGCTCTCGACGTGCGGGCTTCCGTTCGACGCGGCGTGCCTTCGCTTCGAACGCGTCGAGCGCGAAGTGCACACCGCGAGCGCGGCGCAAGTGCGCGAGCCGCTGCGCGCCGGGCGTTCCGCGGCAGCGCGCTACGGCGCGCTGCTCGATCCGTTGCGCATTGCGCTCGCCGCGCACGTCGTTCCGACGGGTTAAGTAGAAATCTATACTTGCCCGTGCGCGAATCGTCGAGCTAACGTATCGCGCCCGCGCGGGCGGGCGGCGCCCGCATCGGCGCGCGCCTCGGGGAGAAAAGGGGAGATCATCATGTTCGCGAAACGCGTCATCGCGTGGTCGATGGTGTGCGCGTCGGGTCTTGCATCCGGCGCGACGGCGCCGCCGGTCGACGGCATCTACTGGGATCCGGCGCAAGGTGGCCGCGGCTACGCGGTCGAGACCCAGAACGACCTGATGTTCATCGCGCTCTACAACTACGAGACAGACGGCTCGCCGGCGTTCTACGTCATTCAGGGCGTATGGAACGGCGACGCGCATCGCGTCGACGGCGCGCACCTGCTCGAGGTTTCCTCGGGTCCGTGGATCGGCGGTCCGTTCTCGCCGGTCGGCGCCATGATCGACAAGGGACCGGTCACGTTCGAGTTCCCGACGTTCACGACCGCGCGCTTCGTCTACAACGGCCGTACCTCGAACCTGCAACGCTTTCTCTACGGCTACGGCGCGAACGCCGATTCGCTGATGGGCGGAACGTGGTTCGCGACATTCGGCGGCAGCGGCCTCTATTTCGGCGACGCCGTCGGCGTCATCGGCACGTGCACGATCGCCGAATGCGATCCGATTCCCGAAGCGTTCTACGGCGGCCGCATCGACGGTGGCAACGATCGCGTGCTGGTCGGCGGGCGGCAGGACGACGGACGCGTGTTCTTCCTGCTCGACAGCTCCACGAATTATTACGAGATGTTCGTGTTCGAGCTGCGCGTCAACGAGTGGGTCGGCTGGGAAGCGACGTTCCTCAAGACCGACGATTTCCCGGACGACGGCCTCGTGATGTTCGGGCATCGCCTGCTCGGAACCTCCGACACGACGAATTCGGCGGGCACGGCCGACATGGACGCGATCGACGCGATGAAAGCCGCGGCGCTCCGAAACGCGCCGCGCGCGGCGATCGACGGCAAGGCGGTTCGCACCGACGACATCCGAGCGCTGCTGCCGGCGCTGAAGCAGGCGATCGCGCGCGTGCGCTGATGCGCGCTACGCTCGCGCCTGCGTCGCGCGCGACAGCTCCTGCGGTCGCGCGCGGCGCAGCGCCTTTCGCTCGCGCCGTCGAGCGGCGATGCGCGCGAACACGAGATAGATCGCCGGCGTCGAGAGCAGCGTCAGGCTCTGCGAGACGATCAATCCGCCGATCATCGCGATGCCGAGCGGCTGGCGAAGCTCGGCGCCGGTGCCGAAGCCGATCGCGAGCGGCAGCGCGCCGAAGATCGCGACCATCGACGTCATCATGATCGGCCGGAAGCGGACGAGGCACGCCTCGCGGATCGCCTCGAGCGGCGCCTTGCCGTGCTCGCGCTCGGCGACGAGCGCGAAGTCGATCATCATGATCGCGTTCTTCTTGACGATGCCGATCAGGAGCACGATCGCGATCTCCGAGACGACCGAGAGCTCGGTATTCGTCACGAGCATCGCGAGCAGCGCGCCGACGCCGGCGCTCGGCAGCGTCGAGAGGATCGTGACCGGATGGATCAGGCTCTCGTAGAGCATGCCGAG
>DASZWL010000323.1:0-9476 GCA_035546695.1 Rhodanobacteraceae bacterium
TTGCGTGTGATCGGTCGCGAGCACCTTGATCGCGACCGGGCGTCCGAGCGAGCGCTGGATGCCGAGATAGACGGTCGCCATGCCGCCGAGCCCGAGGCGGCGGACGATGCGGTACCCGTCGATCTCGAACGGGAGCTTGAGGTTGGTCATGACCCTGCCTGTCACGGCCCGATTCTATCGGAGGGCGGATCGAGGAAGCGGCTCTAAGCTACCGCGAAGTCACGAAAAATGATGGATCGTCAGCAGTTTCGGCGCAAACCGTCGAAGGTGTCTGCGACGACCGGCAGACTGGTCCGGATCAGGGTCCGACGTGCACCATGTCGAACCATGTCGACGACAGGACTGCCGCTGGACCACGATATCGGCGCGCCGCTCGCCCGGCCGCCGCATGATGGTACCGGGCAGGACGCCGAATCCCGGGCGCCTCTGATCGTCGTGCTGATCGGGCTGCCGGGAGCGGGCAAGAGCACGGTCGCGGTCGCGCTCGAGGCGCGTCTCGGGCTGCGCCGCGTCTGCCGCGACGCGATCCGCCGCGCGATGTTCCCGCGCTGCGATTACAGCTTCGTCGAAAAGCGCGCGGCGTTCCGCACGGTGCTGCTCGCGGTCGAGATCAACGGCCTCCTCGGCCATTCGAGCGTCGTCGACGGCATGACGTTCTCGCGGCGCGAGGATTACGAAGAAATCCTCGCACTCGCCGGCGCGATGGACTTCGACGTGCTGCCGCTCTTCATCGATTGCCCGCCCGCGCTCGCGCGCGAGCGCATCGCGCACGATCTGGTCGAGCGCGAGCATCCCGCGGACGACCGCGAGCCCGATCTCGTCGACGCCGTCGCGCGACGCTTCGATCCGCCGCCGGCCGCCGCGATCCGCATCGACGCGTCGCGGCCGATGGACGAGGTGTGCCGTCTCGCTGTCGCGGAAGTCGCGGCGCGGCTTCGAAGCGCTCCGGCGTCGGTACTCCTGTCGAAGTAGCGCTATCGAGATCGTGAGCCGGGCGATCGACGAACGGAAGCGAGCGTTCTTACGTCTTCGCCGGTTTCAATCTCGCGCCTTTGAAATAACGGATGCGCGACTCGAGACCGCGTCCGCTCTTGCCGATATAGATGAATCCCGTGCGCGGCCAGACCGGCATGCGGCCCTTGTCGGCGAAGCGCGCGCCTTCGAGCTCGAGCAGGATGCCGATGCAGGGGAAATCGCGTGCGGCGGCGTATTCCTCGAGCAGCTTCACGGCGCGGCGCAGGAGCTGCTCGATCAATGTCGTCGTGCGCCATGCCTTGCCGACGAACGAGCGGTAGTAGTAGACCGGCTGGCCGAACTGCGGCGGAGTCACCGCCATCGCCGTGCAGACGGCCGCGACCTTGTCGCCGTCGCGCGCGTGCATGACGACTTGCGGCAACCGTGCTTTCATCTGGGCCTCGTCCGGCATCGCGTTCTCGCTGCGCCAGAACGCGGCGATCGCTTCGCCTTCGGCGGGATCGAGCGCCTGCCAGTCGGCGACGAACGTGAAGCGCAGCGGCGCCGGTTCATTCATGGCATCGATCGAGGCGCTCATGATCCGGCCGCCTCCGCCGGCGCGCTTGCATAGCCGATCGGCGATTCGGGCTGCGTGAAGCCGACTTCGCGCAGCGCGTCCTCGGGCAGCGCGTACGACGTCGCGAGATGCTCGCCTTCATGGATGATCTCGGGAAACAGGATGCCGGGCAGCGCCTGCACGGCGAAGATCTCCTGCACGCCGCCGGTGAACTTCAAGAGGCCGATCGTGTTGCCGGTGCCGATGTGCACGCACCAGACGCCGCTCTGGCGATCCTTGTTGTCGTCGGTGATCTCGATGTCGGTGAACGCGTTCGTCTCGCGCAGTTGCGAAAGGCCGATGAACGCGACCGGGCCGATGAAATCGAGCCCGCGCGCGAAGCCGGGCACGCTCGCGACATCGTTCTTCTCGCCGGTTTTCGGATCGATCGTGACGAGCTTGCCGCGTCCGGATTCCAGCACCCAGAGCTTGCCGTCGTACCAGCGCGGCGAGTGCGGCATCGAAAGGCCGCGGCAGATGATGCGGTCCTGCGCCATGTCGAACAGGATGCCGCCGTTGCGCTTGTTCTCGCGCCAGCCCTGCGGCTTGTTCGATTCGCCGAGCGCCGTCAGATAGCGCGGCTTGCCGTCGCGCATGCCGAGGCCGTTGAGATGGCAGCGATCCTCCGGCGCGTAATGGCTTACGAAGCGCGGCCGCCAGCGCGGCACGAAGCTCGATTTCGTGTCGAGCGTGCAAAGGCACGAGAACAGCGTGTTGACGAACCAGAGATCGCCGTACTTGTCGAACGCCATCTCGTGGATGTCGATCGCGCCGGTGATGTGGCCGCGCCGCGCGAGATAGACCGCGTCGTGGCGCGGCGGATCCTGCAGGCGCTTCGCGACCGCCGGCATGTTGCGGAACTCGGCGATCTCGATGTGCGCGCCGAGCGCGAGCCGCTCGTTGTCGGCGGCCATGCCCATCGGCCGGTTGAAGCTCCGGAAGTGCGTGTTGATCGTCGCACCGTCGGGCCGGAGGATCACGAGCTTGCCGGCCTGGTACGTCGAGACGACGAGGCAGCCTTTGAGCTGGCGCAGGAGATCGGGGAAATTCGTCGTGTGGACGCTGCCGAGCACTTCGGCAACGGTCTTGCCGGCTTCGGCGCCGGTGTCGGCCGCTGCCGGCGCCGGTTCCCCGGATGGCTGTTCAATCGAAGACGTCATGCGAATCCCCGTGCGCGGAAGTCGTTAGCGTACACGCGCGGCCGCGCCCTTCAAGCGCGGCCTTGCTTCGAGTCGTATTACGGCCGATTGCGACCGAAGCGGGCAGGCGAGATGCCTGCCCGCGAGCTCGCGGGAAAAGTGCGAAGGCGCTTTCCCGGCATCCTGCTACGGATCGAACCCGTTCGCGAAGATCTCGTCGGACAGATTGAACTCGACAGCTCCGATGTCGGGTAATGGACCGCGGATGCGCGGAAAGCCGGGGCCGCGCTGGTCCACGGTAGCGCCCGATGCGTTGTTGCCGACATCGATCACCGGACTTCCGAAGTTCGGCATGTGCGTCGCCGTGGGCCCGCCGTTGCTGGCGAGCGCACGCAGCGACGGATCGATCAGCACGAGCGTGCCGCCCGGCGTGACGATGCCCGGCGCGTACACGAGGTTGTTCGCGCCGGTGACGGTCGCGCCGTCCGGGCCGCCGATGTCGTCCGGCTGCGGATCGTTGAAGTTGAGGCTCGTCTTGTTCCCCGAGATGATCGTGTTCTGAAGCTCGATGTTGTTCGCGTCGAACTGGTGTATGCCGGCTCCGTATTTCGTCGTGCTGGCACTGGTCGCCGTGTTGAAAGCGATCGTCGAATCGGCGAGCCGGAGATCCTCGTGGAACGACTCGATGCCGCCTGCGCGGCCGGACCATGTCGCGCTGTTGCCCGTAACGGTGCTGCTGTAGATACCGGCGGGTTGGGAGACGGTCGTGCTGTTGACGATGTAGAGGCCGCCGCCCATCTCCGCCTGGTTGCCGGAAATCGTCGAATTGGCGATGAGCACGTTGCCGGTCAGGTACGCGCCGCCGCCAAACATCGACGAAACGTTCGAGCCGATCGTGCTGTATTTCACCAGCGTCGTGCCGCCGGCGATGCCGCGCACGGAGCCCACCTCGATGCCGCCGCCGCTGCCGTATCCGGCGGTAGCGGTAGACGAGACGCTGTTCCCCGAGATCGTGCTGTGCACGATGGTCGCGTCTCCGGGCGTGTAGACGCCGCCGCCGCGCGCGTGGTAGGCGCTCGAGTGGGCCTGGCTGCTCGTGACCATGCTGTAGCTCAGGTTTACGCCGAGAGCGGCATAGAGCGCGCCGCCGTGGACGGGCGAGTCGACGTCGTTGGATCCGAGATCGCAGTACTTCGCCCACGACGAGTTGAACGAGATCCGGCCCGACGAGAAGACGCAGGCGCCGCCCGCGTTGCCGACATCGCCGTCGTTGAGGTACTTGTGGCCGTGCGAGACGCTGACGTCGTTGATCGAAAGCGTTCCGGTGCCGATATGCCAGAACACGCGGTCCTGATCGTTGCCGTCGATCGTAAGACCCAGTGCGCTGGGTCCCTGGATCGTCAGATTGTCGAGGCCGATGGCGATCGCGCCGCTCGTCAGCGTGATCGTGCTGCACGGAAGGCTCGTCATGTCGATCGTGTCGCCGTCGGCTGCGCTGTTCACCGCGTCGCGCAAGCTTCCTGCGCCGCTGTCGTCGCAGTTCGTGACCGGAATCGACGCGGCCGGAACCGGGCCCGGCCGGTGCGCCGCGAAACCCTCGAGCTGCTTCCTGAAAATCTCCTTGTCTGCCGGCGACATCCAGCGCGGTGTCGCCGCGTCGATGTCGTGCTGCGTCGTCGCGCCGGCGCTCTGGCTGATGCCGGCTCCGGCGAATGCAAGTGCGAGACTCATTACAAGCGGCTTGACGCGCACGCGCGCGCCGACGCCATGACGAATATCCATGCTTCCCTCCCGTTCAACGTCGTTGAGACATTGCAACCACATTGCCACGACCGCGCGGCCGACCGATCCCGCGGTCCTGCCGCGCCTGCGCATTGCGAGTACACGCCTCCCGTTCTACTGCGTCAAGCCGCAGCGTGACGACAGGAACCGTCGGCGAAACCGCGATCCGACTTGTACGAAAACGCCGCATTTCGTGTCGTGCGCGAGGTCGCCGGAGAGCCGTGATGCAATGCGCGTCCGGTGCGTGAACGGCTTCGCAAAGCGTCGCGCGAAGCATGCGCAAACGCGCTGGCGGCCGTTGCGCCGAGCTTTGCTCTCTCGGGACGGCGGAGTCATGTGAAGGCAGTGTGATGACTGTGGCCGGCGCGTGCGTACCGTGGGGCTCCGAGACGGCCGGCGTCGAGCGTGGAGAAAGCCGAGACGATCACGCCGCGTTGCGGCGTGACGACCTGCTAGAACAGCAGCGAGGACATCCTGCGCCGATACGAGCCGACGAGATCGGCATCGTCGATCAGGTTGAACGCGGCGACGAGATGCTTTCTCGCTAGGCCGTCGTTCCAGTCGCGGTCGGCCTTCAGTATGCCGAGCAGCTCGTCGAAGCCGCCGGCGGGATCGCCGTCGAGCAGGAGACGCAGGCCAAGCAGATCGCGTGCGGCATGATCGTTTGCGTCGCGTGTGATGCGCGCGCGAAGCTCGGCTTCGGATGGCGCATCCTTCAGCATGCGCGCGAACTCGAGCTGTCCGCGCAGGCGACGCGCGCGATCGTCCGCGGCGAGATTCGCCGGCAACGCATCGAGCTCGGCTTCGGCGGCGTCCGCGTTGCCGGCGCGCATCTCGGCGAGCGCGAGATCGAGCTTCAGCTCGGCCTTGTCCGGATGAGCGGCGATCTCCTGCTGGATGCGCGCGATGCTCTGCTCCGGCGCTTCGGTCGATGCGGGCTCGATCGTTTCGGCGACGGCCTCGTCGCCGGGCGCCGCCGGCTGCACGTGCCGCGAGAGGAATTCGCGCAACTGCGCTTCGGGCAGCGCGCCGGTGAAGCCGTCGACGAGCTGTCCGCCCTTCACGAGCACGACAGTCGGGATGCTGCGCACGCCGAACACGGCGGCAAGCTGCTGCTCCTTGTCGCAGTCGACCTTCGCGAGCTTCACGGCGCCGTTGTATTCGCCGACGACTTTCTCGATCAAAGGCCCGAGCGTCTTGCACGGCCCGCACCACGTCGCCCAGAAGTCGACGAGCACGGGCTGGTCGAACGAGGCGTTGATGACCTCGGCTTCGAAATTGGCCTCGGTGGCGTCGAAGATCGTCGGCGTCGTGTCGGCGGGCATGGGCAGGCTCCGGAAATGTCGAGCCGTAGATTGTGCCAGTCGTGGCGAATCCAAGACGATCTCGCGGAGCGGAGCCGCGCGGATCAGCCGTCCGCGAGCCGCTTCCGCAGCGCTTCGGCATCGAACGGCGCGCGCACTTTCATGTCGTTGTCGAAATAGCAGTACACGTCGCGGCGCGCACGCCGGCGCGGCGATCTCGCCGACACGCGCCGCGCGTCCTCCGGTTCGCGGCCGCGACGCCAGGCATCGATGCGCTTCGCCCAGGCATCGAGCGCCTTCGGCGTGTAGCCGCTTGCGTAGATCTCCTTGTCGCCGTGGAGCCGCAGGTACATGAAATCGGCCGTCACGTCCTCGAGCAGCGGCCACTTGCCCGCCGTGTCGGCAACGACGAGCGCTATGTCGTGACGGCGCAGCAGCGCGATGAAGCGCTCGTCGCGGAACGAATCATGGCGGATCTCGACCGCATGGCGGAGCCGGCGCGCAGCGACGCGCGGCAGCGATACCCCGCGCACGCGATGATCGTGCCTGCGAGCGAGCGCACGCGCGGATCGCGTGTCGCGCGGCAGCGCGGCGAGGAAATCATCCCAGAGCGCCTCGTCGAAGCGCAGGTTCGGCGGGAACTGCCAGAGGATCGGGCCGAGCTTGTCGTGGAGCTCGAGCACGCCCGAGGCGAAGAAATTCGCGAGCGGCGCATCGATATCGTGCAAGCGCTTCAGATGCGTGATGTAGCGCGGCGCCTTGACGGCGAACACGAAACCGCCGGGCGTCTCGTCGCGCCAGCGTCGCCAGCTCTCCGGAAGCTGCAACGAATAGAACGAACCGTTGATCTCGATCGTGTCGAAGCGTCGCGACGCGAACTCGAGCTCGCGCCGCTGCGCGAGATCCTCCGGATAGAACACGCCACGCCACGGTGCGTAGCGCCAGCCGGAGATGCCGATGCGCGTTCCGTGCGCGATGCGGCGCGGCGGTTTGCGCGGTGCCGTTGCCATGCGTGCATCGTGAGTGCGCGCACGGCAACGTCGCCTGAAAGGGAGCGGTGCCGACTCAGTATCCGAGCAGCTCGTCGCCCCGGGCGATCGACGCGGGAGCGTCGGCCGCGGCGACCGGCGTCGTCGGCTTGCCGTCTTCCTTGTAGATCGCGCCGTCCTTCATGACGAACGCGACGTGCTGCATGATCGCGATGTTCGCGAGCGGATCGCCATCGACCGCGACGACGTCCGCGAGCTTGCCGGCCTCGACGCTGCCGAGATCCTTCGTCTTCTTCAAAAGCTCGGCCGCGTGCGTCGTCGCGGCCTGCAGCGCGAACGCCGGCGGCATGCCGGCTTCGACCATGTACTCGAATTCCTTCGCGTTCTGTCCATGCGGATACACCGCCGCGTCGGTGCCGAACGCGATCTTGACGCCGGCCTTGTACGCCTTGCCGGCCGTCTGCTGGATGATCGGTCCGACCATCTTCGCCTTTTCGGCGACGCGCGCGGGATAGTAGCCCGGCACGCTCGCCTTCTCCTCGACGTACTTGCCGGCGATGATCGTCGGCACGTACCAGGTGCCGTGCTCCTTCATGAGCTTCATGTCCTCGTCGTTCATGAAGGTGCCGTGCTCGATCGAGTCGACGCCGCCGATGACCGCGCGGCGGATCGCCTCGGCGCCGTGCGCGTGCGCGGCGACCGTGAAGCCGTAGTCGTGCGCGGCTGCGACGACGGCCTTGATCTCCTCGATCGTCATCTGCGCGTTGTCGACGCTCGAGGATTCGTCGAGCACGCCGCCGGACGGCATGATCTTGATGACGTCGGCACCGTCCTTGTAGTGCTGGCGCACGGCTTTCCACGCATCGTCGGCGCCGTTGATGATGCCGTCCTTCGGACCGGGATCGCCGGCGAGATCCTTGCGATAGCCGTCGGTCCCGTCGGCGTGGCCGCCGGTCGAGCCGATCGCCTGCGCGGCCGTGAAGATGCGCGGGCCCGGCACGACGCCGGCAGTGATCGCGTTGCGCAGCGCAATCGATTCGCCGTCGTTGTCGCCTAGATTGCGCACGGTCGTGAAGCCGGCATCGAGCGTTCGGCGCGCGTAGACCGTCGAGCGGATCGCGTAGTCGGCGACGTTCCAGCGGAACTGGTCGGTGTAGCCGGTCGGGCTCGTCTCGCCGGTGAGGTGCGTGTGGCTGTCGATGAGGCCGGGGAGGCAAGTCGCGCTGCCGAGCTCGATGAGCTCTGCGCCCGGCGCGTCGGCGCGGCCCGGCTTGACCTCCTTGATGCGCTTGCCGTTCGTGACGATCGTCGTCTCGCCGACGAGCTTGCCGGTGTTCGCGTCGAAGAGGTGGCCGCAGTGCAGCGCGAAGGCGGTGGTCGGGCCTTCGGCGGCGAGAGCGGGGAAAGCCGCGAGCGCGGCGAGCAGCAACAGCAGTTTCGTCGTGGTCATTGGGTTAAGCCCGGCTGAAGTCCGGGCGAGTGTAGCCATTAGCGCCGCTGTTGCCAGCATCGGATTCGCGTCGAGTCTCAGCGATCACCTCTCACGCTTGCGGGAGAGGTCGCGCCGAAGGCGCGGGTGAGGCAAACGGGAACGACATGCCAGGATTTCCCTCATCCGCCTGCCGGCACGTTCATTCGCGCCATCCATGGCGCTCACCCTTCGGGCGGCTTCGCCGTGCAAAACGGCAGTCCTGCCGTTTTGTCTCCCGCAAGCGGGAGAAGGGATCCATTTCAATGGGCGCTTCGGCTTTTCAGGCCTCCGGCGCTGAGTTAGTCTCGTTTTCCTTTTCCGATGGCTCCGCGTCGCCCGATGCGGCTCATGATGCAGGAAACCTACGATCCCAAGGCGGTCGAAGCCGCCGCGCAAGCGTTCTGGAACAAGACGCGCGCCTACGTCGTCGACGAGAAGTCGCCGAAGCCGAAGTTCTATTGTCTGTCGATGCTGCCGTATCCGTCCGGCGCGCTGCACATGGGCCACGTGCGCAACTACACGATCGGCGACGTGATCTCGCGTTACCAGCGCATGCAGGGCAGGAACGTGCTGCAGCCGATGGGCTGGGATGCGTTCGGGCTTCCGGCCGAAAACGCGGCGATCAAGAACGATACCGCGCCGGCGAAGTGGACCTACGCGAACATCGAGCACATGCGCGGCCAGCTCGCGATGCTCGGCTACGCGATCGACTGGTCGCGCGAGTTCGCGACCTCGCGGCCCGATTATTACGTGCACGAGCAGCGCATGTTCGTGCGCCTGTTCAAAAAGGGCCTCGCCTATCGCAAGCAAGCGGTCGTCAACTGGGATCCGGTCGATCAGACCGTGCTCGCGAACGAGCAGGTCGTCGACGGCCGCGGCTGGCGCACCGGCGCGATCGTCGAGAAGCGCGAAATCCCGCAATGGTTCCTCAGGATCACCGCGTACGCCGACGAGCTGCTCGAAGGCCTCGATCGCATGCCGGGCTGGCCCGATGCGGTCAAGATCATGCAGCGCAACTGGATCGGGCGCTCGGAAGGCCTCGAGATCGACTTCGCCGTCAAGGGCGAGCCGGAGCCGCTTCGCATCTTCACGACGCGGCCCGACACGCTGATGGGCGCGACGTATCTCGCGATCGCGGCCGAGCATCCGCTCGCGCAGAAGGCCGCGAAGGAAAAGCCGCTCGTCGCCGCGTTCGTCGAGGAATGCCGTCACGGCGGCACG
>DASZWL010000324.1:0-3805 GCA_035546695.1 Rhodanobacteraceae bacterium
GCTCGGGCTTGTTACCGAAGCGCGCCGTCAGCGTGTTTCCAATCGCTGGGAAGGCACTCCCACGAGAAGCCGCATGCGGGAGAGAGGCGGCTTGTGCCACCGCGATGGAGAGGCCAAGGCCAGCGGCGAGGCCGATGAAGAGGCTGCGACGCGGAATTCGCGAAACGGAAGCTTTGCATTCGTACATGGAAATCTTTCCTTTTTGGATCGGGAGTCGTCGCCATCGTTTGGCGGGCGCGTTCGTGAGAACGGTGCTGCGCCCTAGCAGTACGGAATTCAGCGCAGAAGCGGACATGTCGCGAATGCGGCTATGCTGGACCGGCGGTGCCAAGGACCGTTTTTGGAGATCTGCCGTGCGATTCAGTAAATGCGTGCCGTGCCGCCAGACTCTGCTGGCCTTCGTCTGCACGTGCGCGAGCACGTGCGTGCTGACCGCATGCTCGACGAAGAGCGATTCAGGACTCGCTCTCGAACAGCGACAACGAGAAAGCGAGCGCGCAATCCGCGACATGCAGGCGGCGACGAGGGAGATCGCGCGCGGCAAGTTTCTCGTCGGCGACGATCTCGTCGCCGCGGTGCTCGGCAAGACACTCGTCGACCGCTATGACCAGCGACCGGATGGACGGACAGAACCCTATGTGATCCGACGCTATTTTGCCGCCGGCGGACGTTACGTCTTCGCCGACCAGCCGCCGTTCGAATCGCCGATGGCGAGCGACGAGGATCGCTGGCGCATCGAACGCGATGCGTTGTGCATCAAGGGTCCGCCGGAGCCGGAACAGTGGAAATGCTATCGGCTCGCGCGCGCGGACGACGGAGCGTTGCAGTGGTTCATCGCGGAGAGCGGAAGTCCGTACGACGGACTGCTGACGGTCGTCACCCGCGAGATTCTCGACGGGCCGCCGTCAGCGGCCCCGTAGCTCGCGCAAAAAGCGATCGCGCGTGCGAACTTTGTCACGCTTCCTCGAAGCGATTCGCCTCGACGTTCTTGCGCACGCGCGCGGGATCCCAGATCCGCCCGTTCATCGCGATGTAGACGCCGTCCGGAAGGCTCTGCACGGCGCCGACGGCGCAGCCGATGTTGAAGACGGCATCCGATCCCTTGAACAGCGCCGGATTCAGCGCACCGGTCAGCACGATGACTTTTCCGGAAACGCCGGCTAGCGCGCGTGCGGTCTCGACCATCGTGTCGGTGCCGTGCGTCACGAGCACCTGCCGGTGCGGCTGGCGCTCGATCGCGGTGCGGATCGCGGCGCGGTCCACGTCGGTCATGTGCAGGCTGTCCTTGCGCATGACCGGCAGTACTTCGAACGTGAACGCGACGCCGAGCGTCTCGAGGATCTCGCCGATCTGCGGATCGCCGATCTGGAACTGCGACTTGTCGTCGAAGTAGATCTTGTCGATCGTGCCGCCGGTGGTGACGATGGTCAGATGCTGCATGCGGAAATCCGTGCGGTCGGCGCAGGTGCGTATATTCTAGCGGGGCAATGCCCGTGCGAGCGCCGAAGCATCGTAGGAGCGGCGAAAGCCGCGATCTTTTTCGTCTGGAGGCGAAAGATCGCGGCTGTCGCCGCTCCTACAGGCGAAGGCCGGACGGTTCGCGATGGCTAGCGCAGGAGCGTCTTCGCTTGAGCGAGCGTATCCGCCGCGAGCCGGTCGAGACCGCGATCGACGAACAGCGCAAGCGCCGCGCCGGCATCGACGTCGCCGCCGGCCGAAGCGCGCGCCAGCAGCGCGGCCGCGAACGTGCGGGCGGTCGTCAGCGCGAGGCCGCGCGCGCCGGCTTCGCGCGCGCCAGCGTCGTGCTCGTGCAGCCAGCGCGATGCCGCGGCGAGTGCGGCGTCGATCGCGCCGGCGTGCGCTTTCGTTGCGCGCAGGAGATCCTCGATCGCGCGACGCAGCGGATCGATGCCGGTCTTCGCGAGCACGCGTAGCGCATCGAGCGCGAGCACGTTCGTCGTGCCTTCCCAGATCGGATAGACCTGCGCGTCGCGCAGCAGCAGCGGAATGCCGGTGTTCTCGATGTAGCCGGCGCCGCCGAACGCCTCGCAGGTCTCCGAGGCGATGCGCACGGCGAGCTTGCCGGTCCAGAGCTTCGCGAGCGGCGTCAGGAGGCGCAGCAGCGCGTGTTCGTCCTCGCTCGCGATTCCGCATTCGACGCGACCCAACAGTGCGACGACGAAGAAGCCGAACTCGAACGCCGCCGCGAATTCCGCGTGCATCGACGCGAGCGTCGCCGCGTGCAGCGGCTGCGCGATCAGCGGCCTGCCGAAGGCGATGCGCAGGCGCGCGTAATCGGTCGCGAGCGCGAGGCAGCGGCGCATCGTCGCGAGTGCGCAGATCGTGTTCCATGTGCGCGTCACGTTGAGCACCGGCGCGATCAGGCGCACGCCGTGCGCGAGATCGCCGACCGGCTCTGCGATCGCGCCGTCGAGATGGATCTCGGCCGTCGGCAGCTCGCGCGTGCCGAGTTTGTCTTTCAAACGATCGATGCGGATGCCGTTCCACTTTCCGTCGGACGTGCGCGTCTCGATGTAGAACAGCGCGAGCGCATCGGCGCCTTCGCCGGTATTTTCGGGTCGCGCGAGAGCGAGCGCGATCTCGCCGACGATCGCGGACGTGAACCATTTGCGGCCGTGGAGACGCCAGCGTCCGTCATCGCCGCGACGCGCGATCGTTCCGGTAGACGAAACGTCTGAGCCTCCCGCCGTTTCCGTCATCCATTGACCAGAGAGCCAAAGCTCAGTCGCGTCGCGCGCGAGCAGATGCGGCAGCGCGCGCTCGATCAGCGCCTTGTTTCCGGAGGCTTTCAACGCGGTAGCGGCGCCGTCGCTCATCGCAAGCGGGCACGTGAAGAATTCGCTCGCGACGTGATGGAGGTAGACGCGCGCGAACTGATCGATGCGCGCGAACTCCGCGAATCGCGCGTCGTGGCCCGCGGCGACGAGGCCGTAATGCGCGGCCATCGCGGGTCCTTCGCGCCAGACCGGCGTCAGATCGACGCGGTCGATGCGCTTGCCCCAGGCATCCCATTGCGTCAGCGTCGGCTCGGTGCGCGGGCGCGCCTCGCGCCACGCTTTGGCAGCGTGCGCGCCGAGCGCGGTTAGATCGGGCTCGATCGCCTCGCGCACGGCGGCCGGCAACGCGCGAACGAGATGCGCGCGCAGCCAGCGATCGTCGGCGTACTGGTTGGCGAGATCGGGACTCGCCTGGACGAAATCCATGCGCGATCGACGATACGCGCGCGTGCCGGAAGCGGCAAGTACAGCGTCGTCAGGTTGCTCGTTCGAAGATGCACGATGCGTGTCGTTACATGACGAAGCTTTTCATCTCCGCGAGACAGGCTACGGAAGCGTCTCCATTTCCGTCGTTCCCGCGAAAGCGGGAACCTAGTGCCTCATTCCCAATACGAAAAGGCGCTGGGTCCCTGCCTGCGCGGGGACGACGGGAAATCTCTTACGCCGCGAGCGGCAAACGCTCCGCGATCGTCGCGTGTGCTTCGTCGATCGCCTTCGCTCGCTGCTCGGGGCCGAGCCCGATGCCTTCCGCACGCACGAACTCGACATCGTCGATGCCGATGAACGCGAATACGTGACGCAGATAGTCTTCCTGGAAATCGAAATCGGCGCGTCCGCTGTCTTCGCCGTAGAAGCCGCCGCGCGATGAGGCGACGACGATCTTGCGTCCGCCGGCGAGCCCTTCGGGGCCGTTCGCCGTGTAGCGGAACGTCTGGCCGGCGACCATGATGCGATCGATCCATGCCTTCAGCGAGCTCGGCACGCCGAAGTTGTACATCGGCGCGCCG
>DASZWL010000325.1:0-9220 GCA_035546695.1 Rhodanobacteraceae bacterium
AAGCCGGCGAAGGTCGTCCTCGTCGCCTGCATGCGCAAGCTGCTGACGATCCTGAACGCGATCGTGCGCTCGGGCGTGCCATGGAATCCGAATCACGCGACCGAACGTTTTGCTTGACGCAGAACACGGTTGCTCTCCCGCGAGCGGGAGAGGGTTGGGGTGAGGGCGAGCGTGGTTCGCAGCCTCAACGACTTCCCTCATCAGGCGCTGACGCGCCGACTTCTTCCGCTAGCGGGAGAAGTGACAGCTACTTCGATTGCTGCAATCCAAGTACTTCCGGCTCGAACGACAACCGCTCGCGCCCGAGATCGGATTCCGCAAGCACCTGCGCGCGCCCGACTTTGATCAGCCACGTGCGCTGCTCGAGCGGCTCCGCTTTCCGAAACGCCTTCGGCGTCAGCACCGCGACGGCGGCGCGATGCTCGGGATCGCGCACCGATCGATACCGGATCATCGCGACACCGGCCTCGCGCGCGACGCACGCGAGCGCCTGCGTCGCGACATAGCTCGCCGGATCCTCCCACTGCTTGCGCTGCCGATCGAACGGCGCGCGCTGAAGCGCGATCATGCTGCCGGCGATGCTGGCGCGAAACGCGGTGTGCGGAACCGGCAGCAGATCCGGCGTCGCGGGCGAATCGGCGAGGAAGCGCAGTCGCCAGTACGCGACCTCGGCAAGCGCGGTCTCGACCGCGTCGGCGCCGTACCAGACTCCGGGATCGCCGATGCCGCGAAAGCGCGAGCCAACCGGCGGCGGCGCGGGATAACGGAACGGCGTCGACAGAAGATAGTGCAGCGCGCGCGCTTCATCGGGCACCGGCGGCTTGCTCGATTCGAGAAGATCCTCGAGCACGCGCTGCTCGTCGAGCGTGTCGACGAGCCGCATCGTCGGCACGCGATGCTGCGCCTCGACGACGCGCCACGGCTTGCCGCTCGACGTGCGCGCGGCGCCGCGCACGGTTTCGGTGCTCGGGATTTTCGTCGCGATCATGATTCAGGCCGAATCGTCGCCGAAGCCAGTCGCACGATCCGAGATGCGCCGCGCGCAGGATCCTTCGCCGTCGGGACCGGAAATATCAGGGCCGCCCGCGCGCGGTATCGAGATAGTGCAGCACGTGGATCAGCCCTTCGGCGCTGCGCAGGCGATCGATCGGCCTCGCGCCGCCGAACGCCGCGTTCGCGCCGTTGAGCCAGGCGCGCGCGGCTGCGTCGTTCGAGCCGACGATCGCATCGAGCGAGCGGAACACGCGCACCCAGAGCCTGGTGAGCTCGCCGGCTTTCGTCGCGGGATCGACCGGCGCGCCGCCGTTCGCCGCACGCGAGATCGTCGAAGGGCTGACGCCGATGATGTCGGCGAGCGTGCGCTGCGGCACGTCGAGGATTTCGGCGGCGCGAAGCGCGGCCCGGGTCAGCACCTGTGCGGGATCGGCGTCCGGTATCGCGGGTTTTCGAGCGATGGCTCGGGTCATGTCGACGACCATGGCTGTTTGCATGGGGAATTATCCTCTGTGAATGTTTCATATGCAATACGAGATCGGCGCCCGAACCGGACACGTTCAGCCTGCCGCAAGCGCATCTCGCCTCGCGAGCGGCGAACGGAGCGGCCTCGTGTGCGAAATCAGCCGAAGAACCAGTAACAGACCGCGATCGACGAGATGACGCCCGCGAGATCGGCGAGCAGCGCGCAGCCGACCGCGTGGCGTGCGCGCCGGATGCCGACGGCGCCGAAATAGACCGCGAGCACGTAGAACGTCGTTTCGGTGCTGCCCTGCACGGTCGCGGCGACGAGTGCCGGGAAGCTGTCGACGCCGTGCGTCTTCATCGTCTCGATCAGCATCGCGCGCGCGGCGCTGCCCGAGAACGGCTTGACGAGCGCGGTCGGCAGCGCATCGACGAAGCGCGTGTCGACTCCGCTCGCGGCCGCGAGCCAGCGGATGCCGTCGAGCGCGAAATCGAGCGCGCCGGACGCGCGCAGCACGCCGATCGCGCAGAGCATCGCGACGAGATACGGTAGGAGATCCTTCGCGACATCGAAGCCCTGCTTCGCGCCGTCGACGAACGCCTCGTAGACCGGAACCTTGCGCCATGCGCCGGCGACGAGGAATGCGATCACGATCGCGAACAACGCGAGATTGCCGAGCAGAGAGGACAACGGTGCCAGCGCGGCCGCCGGCAGCATCGCCAGCAGCGTGATGAAGCCGCCGAGCAGGGCGATGGTCGCCAGCAGCCAGAGCAGCACGACCGGATCGCGGAGCTTAAGCTTCTGCACGAGCGCGACCGCGAGGAATCCCGTCAGCGTCGATGCGCTCGTCGCGAGCAGGATCGGCACGAACACGAGCGTCGGATCGTGCGCGCCCTGTTGAGCGCGGTACATGAAGATTGAGACCGGCAACAGCGTCAGCGACGAGGCGTTCAGCACGAGGAACAGGATTTGCGCATTGCTCGCCGTGTCCGCGCTCGGATTCAGCGTCTGCAGCTCGCGCATCGCGCGCAAGCCGATCGGCGTCGCGGCGTTGTCGAGCCCGAGCGCGTTCGCGGCGAAGTTGAGCGTGATGAGGCCGATCGCCGGATGGCCCGCCGGCACTTCCGGCATGATCCGCCGAAACAGCGGCCCGAGCAGTCGCGCGAGCATCTCGACTAGGCCCGCGCGCTCGGCGATGCGCAGCAATCCGAGCCAGAGCGTCAGCGTGCCGAAGAGGAGGATCATGACCTCGACCGACAGCTTCGCCATGTCGAAGAGGCTCGCGATCATCGCGGCGAACACGCCGCTGTCGCCGCCTGCGAGCCAGCGCGCGAGCGCGGCGACGGCCGCGACAACGAAAAAACCGAGCCAGAGCCGGTTGAGCATCGGCGGCAGTCTAGTGTGGTGTCTCGTAAATATGTTGACTCATTCTCGCTTGCTCGTATTTCCGGCCAGCGGCGGATTCCCCCGTGCCGCGCCGTTCCTGCGAAGATGCGCGCATGCCCGACAAACCTTTCGCTCCGGCCTGCGAGCGCAATCGCGATCCGATCCTCTCCGTGCTGCGCGCGCATTTCTCCGATCGCCGCCGCGTGCTCGAAATCGGCAGCGGCACGGGTCAGCACGCGGCGTACTTCGCAGCCGCGATGCCGCATCTCGTCTGGCAGGCGTCCGACGTGCGCGACAGCCTGCCGGGCATCCGGCTCTGGCTCGACGAGGCGGATCTGCCGAACACGCCGGCGCCGATCGAGCTCGACGTCGACGGCTCCGCGTGGCCGAGCGGACCGTACGATGCGCTCTTCAGCGCGAACACGCTGCACATCATGAGCTGGCGCGAAGTCGAGCGGCTTTTCGCGCACATTGCGCGCCTCGCGACGCGCGACGCGAAGCTCGCGATCTACGGCCCGTTCAACTACGGCGGCGCATTCACGAGCGAAAGCAATGCCGCGTTCGACGAGTCGCTGAAATCGCGCGCGCCGCACATGGGCATCCGCGACATCGAAGCCGTCGACGCGCTCGCGCGCGAAGCCGGCTTCGCGAGCATCGGCGATGTCGCGATGCCTGCGAACAACCGCACGCTCGTCTGGCAACGTCAGCCGTGAGCACGGCGACGCCGATGCTGCTCGCATGGAGCGGCGGCAAGGATTCGGCGCTCGCACTCGAAACCTTGCGCGCGAGACCGGACACGCGCGTCGTCGGTCTCGTGACGACGGTGACGAGCGGTTACGATCGGATCGCGATCCACGGCATCCGACGCTCGATCCTGCGCCGTCAGGCCGAAGCGATCGGCCTGCCGCTCGTCGAAGCCGCGATTCCGCCGCAGTCGGACAACGAGACGTACGAAGCGTCGTTCGCCGACGCGCTCCGGCGAGCGCGCGAGGCGAGCGGCGTGGCGATCGACACGATCGCGTTCGGCGACCTGTTCCTTGCCGACGTGCGCGCGTATCGCGATGCGATGCTCGCGCGGCTCGGCTGGCAAGGCGCCTATCCGCTCTGGGGCGAAGACACGACGCGAATCGCACGCGACCTCGCGATGCGCTATCGAACGATCCTCTGCTGCGTCGACACGACGCAGCTCGACGCGGCGTTCTGCGGACGCGACTACGACGAACGGCTGCTCGCCGATCTGCCCGCGGACGTCGATCCCTGCGGCGAGAACGGCGAATTCCATACCTGTGTCCACGCGGGACCGATCTTTCGCGAAGCGATCGCGCTCGAACGCGGCGAGCGCGTGCTGCGCGATGCGCGTTTTCAGTACGTCGATCTCGTCGAATCCGGCGCGCCGTCCGACGCGGGCCATTCGAGCCGATAGCCGACGCCGTAAACCGACCCGATCGCGTCGACGCCCGCCTCGGCGAGCTTGCGGCGCAGATTCTTGACGTGGCTGTCCACCGTACGATCGCTGACGATGCGATGATCGAGATAGAGCGCGTCGATGAGCTGCGTGCGCGAGAACACGCGCCCCGGCTGTGCCGCGAGTTTCTTCAGCAGCCGGAATTCCACCGGCGTGAGCGTCAGCGCCTTGCCGTGCACGCGCGCTTCGAAACGCGCGTCGTCGAGCACGAACGGCGGCTCCGCGTGCGGCGCGGCCGCGCTCGCGCGGCGCAGCACCGCGCGTACGCGCGCGACGACTTCGCGCGGACTGAACGGCTTCACGATGTAGTCGTCGGCGCCGAGCTCGAGCCCGAGCAGCCGGTCGATCTCCTCGACGCGCGCGGTGACCATGAGGATCGGCACATTCGAGAAGCGCCGCACCTCGCGGCAGATTTCGAGCCCGTCGACGACCGGCAGCATGACATCGAGCAGCACGACGTCGGGCGAATGCTCGCGAATCCAGTCGACCGCGTGCTCGCCGGTCCCGAGCACACTGACGCGATAGCATGCGGCGACGAAGTAGTCGCGCAGCAGCGATGCGATCTTCGGTTCGTCCTCGACGACGAGCACATGCGCGGTCATGCGGCGGCCTCCGGCAGCTCGACCGAGACGCGAAGTCCGCCGAGCGGCGACGCCGAAGCGTCGATGCGTCCGCCGTGCGCTTCGGCGATCGCGCGGCAGATCGCGAGGCCGAGACCCGCGCCGCCGGCCGCGCGCGAGCGCGAGTCTTCGACGCGATAAAGCCGCTCGAACAGACGCGGCAGCGCTTCGGCGGGCACGCCGGGCGCGGTGTCCTCGACGACGAGTCGCGCACCGCCATGCTGCGCGCGCGCTTCGATGCGGATGCGGCCCGGCGCATCGGTGTAGCGGCGCGCGTTCGCGAGCAAGTTCGCGACGAGCTGCGAAAGCCGCCGCGTGTCGCCGCGCACGGGAATCGCGGGATCGATCGCCGCGTCGAGCGTGAGGCCTGCGTCGGCGCACGCCCTGTGCTGAGCTTCGACGATGTCGGCGACGACATCGGCCAGGTCGACGTTCTCGAATCGGTATTCGAGCGCGCCGGCGTCGGCGAGCGAGAGCTCGTAGAGATCGTCGATCAGCGCGCCGAGCCGCTCGCATTCGGCGTCGAGCGATTCGATCGCGCCCGGCGTCGGCGCGCGCACGCCGTCCTGCAGCGCCTGGATCTCGCCGCGCAATATGCTGAGCGGCGTGCGCAGCTCGTGCGCGATGTCGGCGCCCCAGCGCCGTCGCGCGTCTCGATGCCGGTCGAGCGCCGACGCGAGATGGTTAAAGTCGACCGCAAGCCGGCCAAGCTCGTCGTCGCGTTCGATCGCGAGCCGGCGCGCGTAGTCGCCCTCGGCGAGCGCGCGCGTCGCCGCGGCGATCGCGTTGACCGGTTTCAGCAACGTGCGCGCGAACGCGAACGCGAAGACGAGCGCGAGCGCGAGCACGACGGCCGCGGCGATCGACGCGCTGCGCAGCTGCTCGCGCGCGAATGCGACGTCGACCGCGTCGCTCGGCTGCGGCAGCGGCGCGAGGCGCAGCGCGCCGATGCGCGCGCCGTTCGATTCGATCGCGAGCGTCGGCGCATCGGGCGGCACGTGGGGGCGGCCGACGACCTGCGCGCCGTTTGCGTCGACGAGCGCGAGGCGAGGCATGAGATCGGGCGGACCATGCCGCGGCATGCGGCGAATGCCCGGCGGAGGTTCGCCGTCGCGCGCATCGGGCGACGGCCAACCGATGTCCGGCGGCGGCAGATCGTCCGGAGGCCGGTCGTCGTCCGGGAGCGGCGGCGGCAGGCGTTCGCCCGGACTCGGGGCGCCGCTGCGCGTGCGAGTGCGGCGATCGTCGACGAGCTCGCCGAAGCGCTCCGGGTGATCGCGCAGGAATTCCCAGCTTCCGTTCTCTGCATACGCGCTCGCGAGGCGCACGCTCGCGGGTTGCAGGCGCTCGAGCGCGACCTCGTCGAGATAGCCGAGAAACCCGCGCCGGAATCCCTGCTGCTGCCAGAACGCGAACGCGACCAGCGCGAGCACGCTGAGCGCCGCGAACGCGATGAAGAGCCGATGCCAGAGCTTGAGGCGCATGGTCGACGCCAAGATAGCGGCGCGACCGCCGAGCGCAATGGCCGCTGACGGTTTTGCGCGATTTCTCCACGATTCCTGCGCCGCTCGTGCGCATTCGGCGATTAGCGTTTGCCGCGTGGACGAAGACCGTCGCCTCGACGGCGCAACGAAGGAGAAATCCCATGACTCGCAGATTGCTGCTCGCTGTCCTGCTCGCCGCCGGCGCCGCCGAGGCCGAGCCCATGCCGCACGGCCCGCCGGGTCCGCCGCCGGGACTGCAAGGCCCGCCGTCGCCGGAAGCCATCGCGACGATTCCCGATCTCGACGCGGCCAAGCAGATCGAGCTGCGGAAACTCCTGATCCAGCGCCGCGATGCGCATGAAGCGCTTCGCGCGAAGGAAGACGCCGAGCGCGACGCGATGAAGACGCGCTATCGCGCCGAGCACGAGCGCATCGACGACGACTCGAGCGCGCGACTGCGCAAGCTGCTCGGCGACGAAGGCTATCGCACGCTTTCGGCGTGGCTCGTCGGTCCGCGCGGCGGCATGGGACTCCGGGGCGCGCGTCCTGATCGCGAGCACGGCGGCGCCCGCCCGCCAGGTCCCGCTACCGGTTTCAACGATCCGGCCTTTCCCCTCCCGCCCGATCCTGACCATGACGGCGCGGACTCCCAGGCCCGCGTGCGCTAGCCACCCCGCACGCGTCCGGCCGGACCGACGGCCTCGCGGTCCGGCCGGGGATCCTCTCTCTTTCTTTCGTGATGCCGCGCACGCGGCGAGGAGCCATCGATGAAACACCGTCTCTCCGATTCGCATCCGATGAGCCGGCGCGACGCGCTCGGAACGCTCGGCGCGCTCGGCATCGTCTCGCTGGTCGGCACGCGCACGCGTCTCGTTCGCGCGGCGCGCGCCGAAACCGCCGCCGTCGACGGCGCCTGCACGCTGACGCCCGAACTCACGATCGGCCCCTATTTCGTGGACGAGCGCCTGAACCGCTCTGACGTGCGCGGCGATTCGACGTCGCCGTTCATCGTCGACGCGGTGCCGCTGCAGCTCTCGATCGATGCGACGAGCACGCTCGCAGCCGGTTGCCCGCCGATCGCAGGCGTGCAGATCGACATCTGGCATTGCCACGCGGGCGGACTCTATTCCGACGAAGCGCAGAACGGCACGAGCGGCGAAACGTGGCTGCGCGGCTATCAGGTCACCGACGCGAACGGCCGCGTGACGTTCACGACGATCTACCCCGGCTGGTACCAGGGCCGCACCGTGCACATCCACGTGATGGCACGCTATTACGACGACGCGGGCAACACGACGTACCAGTTCACGACGCAACTCTTCTTCGACGACGCGACGAGCGACGTCGTGCTCGCGAACTATCCATACAACACGCGCGGCAATCGCGACACGACGAACCGCAACGATGGCATCTACGATGCGTCGATGCTGCTCGATCTCTCGACGCCGGACGGCGGCGCTTCGTACACGGGTTCGATCCTGCTCGGGCTCGAGCTGGAAGGAGCGACGCTCGGAGATGCGATCTACGCGAACGGATTCGAATCGGCATAGCGCCCGCTTTCGCCTCTCGAGCGAGCGCCCGCTTTTCCCCTCTCCTGCTTGCGGGAGAGGGCAGGGTGAGGACACGTCGAGTCACGCTTCCCTCACCCGCCGCTTCGCGGCGGCCCTCTCCCGCGTTGCGGGAGAGGCGAAACGCTACGCCGCTGTGCTTCGCACGTTTGGCTGCCGCCACGCCGTCATCAGATCGTTCTGCCGCGTCATCGCCGCGGCGAGATGCCGCTCCTTGACGTGCCCGTAGCCGCGAATGTGCTCCGGAACCGAGGCGATCTCGACCGCGAGCGCGTGATTGTCGTGATCGAGCGTCGCGAGCAGCGTATCGATCGTCGCGAAGTAATCGGCGATCAGCCGGCGCTCGCCCTTGCGCTCGGCGGTGTAGCCGAACACGTCGAGCGCCGTGCCGCGCAGGCCCTTCAGCTTCGCAAGCAGCCTGAACGCGCCGAACACCCACGTCCCGTATTCGGCCTTGCGCAGATGGCCGTCGGCATCCTTCTTCGCGAACAGCGGCGGCGCGAGGTTGAAGTGCAGCTTGTAATCGCCGTCGAACGTCTCGCGGATGCGCTTTTCGAACTCGCCGGACGTGTAGAGACGCGCGACTTCGTACTCGTCTTTGTACGCCATCAGCTTGAACGCGTAACGCGCGACCGCCTCGGTGAGCGACGTGAAGCCCGGCGATTTCTGCTGCTCGGCGGCGCGGACTTTTTCGACGAGCGTCTTGTAGCGGTTCGCATACGCGGAGTTCTGATAATCGATCAGGAAAGCGACGCGGCGC
Source organism: Rhodanobacteraceae bacterium (assembly GCA_035546695.1). GTDB lineage: Bacteria > Pseudomonadota > Gammaproteobacteria > Xanthomonadales > Rhodanobacteraceae > Dokdonella_A. The sequence continues at coordinate 8,743 of DASZWL010000325.1, forward strand.
GCGATCTCCTCGTCGAGCGTGCGGCTGATTACCTCGTCGTCGAGCGGATCGGCATTGGCATTCGTCGCCGCCGTTGCGTTCGAGCCGTTCGCGGCCGCGCGCACGACGCCGATGTCGTGCGCCGCCATGCGGCCCCAGTTGAACGCCGTCTTGTTCATCTCGACCGCGGCCGCGTTGAGCTCGATCGCGCGCATCAATGCATCGAGCGAGAGCGGCACCCAGCCTTTCTGCCACGCGTAGCCGAGCATGAAGAGGTTGCTCGCGATCGAATCGCCCAGCAGCTTCGTCGCGAGATCGGTCGCGTCGACGAGCTCGGGCCTCGCGCCGTCGAGCGCGTACGTCACCGCATCGACGATCTTCTTCGCCGGGAATTCGAGATCGGGCTTCATCGTGAACGTGCCCGGCATCGCCTCGTATGTGTTCAGGACGACGTGCGCGCGGCCGGCGCGGATCTTCGAGAGCGCCCAGTAATCGTTGA
>DASZWL010000326.1:0-4203 GCA_035546695.1 Rhodanobacteraceae bacterium
AGGCATCCCGGTGCTCGACATGCTGCGCGTCAAGAACGTCCTGAAGAAATATCCCGAGACCGTGCTGATCGGCCCGAACTGTCCCGGCATCATCACGCCGGGCGCGTGCAAGATCGGCATCATGCCGGGCCACATCCATAAGCCCGGCAAGGTCGGCATCGTCTCGCGCTCGGGCACGCTGACGTACGAAGCGGTGTTCCAGACGACGAACGTCGGACTCGGCCAGTCGACCGTCATCGGCATCGGCGGCGATCCGATCAACGGCCTCAACTTCATCGATTGTCTCAAGCTCTTCCAGGACGACGAGCAGACCGAAGGCATCATCATGGTCGGCGAGATCGGCGGTAGCGCCGAAGAGGAAGCCGCCGAGTTCATCGAGGAATACGTGACGAAGCCGGTCGTCTCGTTCATCGCGGGCGCGTCGGCGCCGGCCGGCAAGCGCATGGGCCACGCGGGCGCGATCATATCGGGCGGCAAGGGCACGGCCGCGGCGAAGTTCGCCGCGCTCGAGAAGGCCGGCGTCACGACCGTCAAATCGCCGGCCGATCTCGGCGCGACGCTGGCGCAGAAGATGAAGTGACGCGGGTCCGTCTCGCCCGACCCGAAAAGGCCGCGATCGATTCGCGGCCTTTTCGTTTTCCGGGCTGGAAGGGGCGCGTGAGCGTTCTCCTACATGCCTCGCCGACCGATTCGCGCGCCCGGCGTCCTCATTTCGTGCATTTCGGCGTTTCCCTCCGGATACCATAGGACCGTGCCGGCAAGGGCACTGGGGGGAGGGGGACATGCGCCGCATCGTCGTCGCGTCGCTGGTTGCGCTGGTCACGGTTGCTTCCGCGGCTCCGCCGTGGCCCGGGAATAACGACGGAACGCCGTCGGTCACCGATCCGTCGATTCCGCTGAGCTACGTCGGCAATGACGCGAGCGTCTCGCTCGGCGTCAACGCCGAAGGCCAGACCGAAGGTCAGCTGCTCGGCGTCTTCGGACGCAACGACACGCGCGCGACCGTCGCGCAGCTCTGGTGGGATCGCGCCGGCGCCGGCGGCCTGCAGGCCGATTTCAACTGGCTCTGGGGCTTCGATCCGGTTCGTGCGCGCGAGCATCCGGAACAGGCGACCGTCGCGCGCCTCAGCTTCGCGCTCGACCAGAATGCCGACCACGATCGCAAGGCGACCGTCGGCTTCGGCGTCGAGCGGCGCGAGTTCTCTGTCGAGGCGTATCTCTCGGGCGGCGTCAGCGGCGCGCGGCGCTCGGATACGGCGCTGGCGCAAACGCAAACGTCGATCGGCGGCTCGGACGAGATCGGCGATTACACGCAGGTCGAGACGACCTCGACCGAGACGATCTTCGACCGCAAGCCGTACGGCGCCGAGATCGGTTTGCAGGCGAGCCATTTCTTCGAGGCGACGGCTACGCGCCTTCGCGGCGGGTTCAGTTATCAGGACGGCGACGGCAGCGAGCACGCGAGCACGGTGTCGCTCGGCGTCGACACGTCGCTCGGCACGCGCGGCTGGGGCCTCTCGGCGCTCGCCGAGCATGTCAGCAAGCACGGGAGTCTCGACGGTAATCCGGACGACGATCGTCTTTCGGTATTCCTGCGCTACGAATTCGGCTCGCGCGGCTCGTTCGTGCCGACGAGCCAGCTCGAGGATCCGGCCTGGATCTCTCGCTCGCTCGCGCGCCCGTCGAGCGCGCATCCGCGCGTCGTCGAGTCGTACCGCACGAAGCAGACGACGAACGTCACCACGACGCGCGGACCCAAGCAGTACACGAACCGCTTTCCGATCGCACAGAACGACAGCGCGAGCGTCAACGACGGCTCGTCGGTCACGATCGAGGTGCTCGCGAACGACAGCGATCCCGACGGCGATACGCTCGCGATCACGGCCGTCGCCGCGCCGGCGCACGGCGTCGCGTCGATCGCCGGCAATACGATCGTCTACACGCCGGCTGCGGGATACGTCGGTACCGACACGTTCCGCTATACGGTCGGCGACGGACACGGCGGAGCCGCGAGCGCGAACGTCTCGATCACGGTCGGCGCAGCGCCGAACCGTCCGCCGCATGCCGAGGCCGACAGCACCAACACGACGTTCGGTCGTGCGGTCACGATCGACGTGCTCGCGAACGACAGCGATCCCGACGGCAACGCACTGACGATCGCGAGCGTGACGCAGCCGGCGGGCGGCACCGTCGCGATTCAGGGGACGCGCATCGTGTTCACGCCGGCGCCCGGCTTCTCGGGCGTCGCGCGCTTCACGTACACGATCGACGACGGCCACGGCGGCACGGCTTCGGCTTCGGTCAGCGTCTTCGTCGCGGCGGCGCCCGATCGTCCGCCGGTCGCCGCCGACGATGCGGCGACGACCGCATTCGCGACGCCGGTTTCGATCGACGTGCTCGCGAACGATCGCGACCCCGACGGCGATGCGCTCACGATCGCGAACGTCGGCGCGCCGGCGAACGGCACCGCGACGATCTCGGGCGCGTCGATCGTCTACACGCCGGCGACGGGCTTCTCCGGCACGGATCGCTTCACGTACACGGTCAGCGACGGGCGCGGCGGTACCGCGAGCGCCGCTGTCACCGTCACCGTGCTGCCGCAACCGAACCGTCCGCCGGTCGCCGTCGACGACACCGCGACGACGGCGTTCGCGACGCCGGTCGTGATCAACGTGCTCGCGAATGACAGCGATCCCGACGGCGATCCGCTGACGATCAGCGGCGTCACGGCGCCCGCGAACGGCAGTGTGTCGGCGAGCGGCGCGACGATCACGTACACGCCGGCGACGGGCTTCTCCGGCACGGATCGCTTCACGTACACGATCGACGACGGCCGCGGCGGCAGCGCGACGGCGAATGTCACGATCACGGTCGGCGCGGCGCCGAACCAGCCGCCGGTCGCGGTCGACGACACCGCGACGACGATCTCGGGCACGGCAGTCACGATTGCCGTGCTCGCGAACGACAGCGATCCCGACGGCGATCCGCTCACGATCCAGTCGGTGACGGCGCCGACGTTCGGCACCGCGACGATCTCGGGTAACGCGATCGTCTACACGCCGGCCGCAGGCGTCGTCGGCACGGATCGCTTCGCGTACACGATCAACGACGGCCGTGGCGGCACCGCGACGGCGAACGTGACGGTCACGATCGCTCCGCCGCCGAACGGTCCGCCGATCGCCGTCGCCGCCGCCGTACCGACAGCGTTCGCGACGCCGGTCGCGATCGACGTGCTCGCGAACGACAGCGATCCGGACGGCGACGCGCTGACGATCGTCAGCGTCACTCAGCCGGCGGGCGGCATCGCGACGATCGAAAACGGCAGAGTCACGTACGCGCCGTTCCGCGCGTTCAGCGGGCTCGACACGTTCACGTACACGATCGATGACGGACACGGTCACACGGCAAGCGCGACGGTCACCGTCGACGTGCTGCCGATCCCGCGTCCGGCCGAAGCGGGCGCGCGGCTACAATAGGCGGATCGCCGCGCGACGCGCGGCTTTCCGTTCGACGAGCCTTCATGCCCGTTCTGCGTTTCGCGCTCGCCCAGAGCGATTTTCCGGTGGGCGCCGTCGCGGCGAACGCCGCGCGCGTTCGCGAGCTGACCGCCGAGGCGCGCGCCGGCGGCGCGGCGCTGGTCGCGTTTCCGGAGCTCGCGATCTCGGGATACCCGGCCGAGGATCTGCTGCTGCGGCCGTCGTTCCTGCGTGCCTGCGCGGATGAAGTGAGTGCGCTCGCGCGCGACGCGATCGGCATCGCGGCCTATGTCGGCCATCCGTACTCCGAGGGCGAGGTCTACAACGCGGCGAGCCTCCTGCGCGACGGCGAGATCGAGCTCACGTATCGCAAGCAGGCGCTGCCGAACTACACGGTGTTCGACGAGAAGCGCTATTTCCGTCCCGGCCACGAACCGGCCGTCGTCGACATCGAAGGCGTGCGCGTCGGCCTTCTGATCTGCGAGGACATCTGGGAAGCCGAGCCGTCCGCGCGCGCGGCCCGCGCCGGCGCGGAGCTTCTCGTCGTCATCAACGCCTCGCCGTTCGACACGGCGCAGGCGAAGAGGCGCGAGGCTTTGCTCGAGGCGCGCGCGCGCGAGAATGGCATCGCGATCGCCTACGTCAACGTCGTCGGCGGGCAGGACGATCTCCTCTTCGACGGCGGCGCGCTGCTCGTCGAGCCCGACGGCCGCATCGCGGCGCGTGC
>DASZWL010000327.1:0-3405 GCA_035546695.1 Rhodanobacteraceae bacterium
CGCGTGCTCGAAGCATCGGGCCTCAGCGCCGGTCGCGATTACGAGACGCAGGTGACGTTCCGCAACGACGACGGCTCGCGACCGCGTCCCGACGTGATCGTGCGCCTGCCGGACAACAAGGACATCGTCGTCGATTCGAAGGTGTCGCTGAAGGCGTACGAGCGTTACGTCGCCTCCGGCGAGGACAGTCTGCGCTCGGCTGCGCTGAACGAGCACGTCGCGTCGCTGCGACGGCACGTCGACGAGCTCTCGGCGCGCAACTACGACGACATCGAGAAACTACGCACGCTCGATTTCGTGCTGCTGTTCATCCCGGTCGAGGCGGCGTTCATCGAAGCCGTGCGCGCCGACGCGAACCTCTATGGCTATGCGCTCGCGAAAAACATCTCGCTGGTGAGCCCGAGCACGCTGCTGGCGACGCTGCGCACGGTCGCGCATCTCTGGCGCATCGAGCAGCGCAACGTCAACGCGATGGAGATCGCGCGCCGCGCGGCGCAGCTGCACGACAATTTCGCGCTGCTCGTCAACGAGCTCGGCAGCGTCGGTATCGCGCTCGACAAGGCGCAGCGCGCACACGCGAGCGCGTTGCGACGCCTGCGCGAGGGCGGCAAGGGCAGCGTGCTGCTGCAGGTGCAGAGCCTCGCCGAGATGGGCGCGCCGGTGAAGAAACAGCTTTCGCTGCTGGAATCGACGCCTGCGGAACTCGTCGATGACGCGGCCGAGCCGGAAGCGCCGGCTGCGGATGTCGGGACGTCCGCGAAAGAAACCACGGCTTCCGGGTCTGACGTGCCGAAGGCGCCTTCGGTTGTGCCATTGAAGGCGCGTACGTGAAGGAAAGCGGTGGGCCGAGGCCCACCCTATGGGTTTCGATTCGCTGAACGCACGGGCATGACGAGATAGATCGATAGGGTGGGCCTCGGCCCACCGATCTCACGTCGTCCCGCGCAGCTTGCTGTGCTTGAACCCGTAGAAGAAATAGATCGCAAGACCAATTACCGTCCAGACGCCCATCATCGTCCAGTTGTACCAGTTCTCGCCGAAGATCAAGAGGAACAGGCACGACAACACGCCGAGCGTGCACGTCAGCGGCGCCACCGGCACGCGGAACGTGCGCTTGAGGTCGGGCGCGGTCTTTCTCAGCACCAACACGCCGATGCAGACCGCGACGAACGCGATCAGCGTTCCCATCGAGACGAGGTCGCCGAGCACGTCGAGTGGGAAGATCGCGGCGAGGAGCGCAATGCCGCAGCCGGTGATGACCGTGTTGATGTGCGGCGTGCAGTATTTCGGATGGATCTTCGCGAACACCGGCGGCAGCAGACCGTCGCGGCCCATGATCATGAAGATGCGCGGCTGCGCGATGACCATGACAAGGATGACCGACGATAGGCCGATGATCGCGCCGACTTCGACGAGCCAGCGCAGCCAGTCGAGCTCCGGATGCGCCTTGATCGCGGTCACGACCGGCTCGCTCGTGCCGAGCTGATCGTAAGGGAGAAGGCCGGTCAGCACCGTCGCCATGCCGATGTAGAGCACGGTGCAGATCGCGAGTGAGGCGATCGTGCCGATCGGTAGGTCGCGCTGCGGATTCTTCGCTTCCTGCGCCGCGGTCGAGGTCGCCTCGAAGCCGATGTACGCGAAGAAGACGAGCGCGGCACCTCGGATGATGCCAGACCAGCCGTATTTCTCGGGGCCCTGGTTCTCGGGGATGAACGGATGCCAGTAACTCGGATTCACGTAATGCGCGCCGACGAGGATCACGATGACGATCAGCGAGACCTTGAGAATCACCATCGCGAGATTCGCGCCGCTCGATTCGCGGATGCCGACGTAGCAGATCGCCGTCAGCGCGAGCACGATCGCGACGGCCGGCAGGTTGAACAGCGCGCCGGTCGCGACGAGATGCCCGTCGGTGAACGCGAGCGGCGCGTTCGTCAGCGCAGCCGGAAGATGGATGCCGAGATGATCGAGCAGGCTCGTGAAGTAGCCGGTCCAGCTGACCGCGACCGCCGACGCCGAGACGCCGTACTCCAGCACCATGTTCCAGCCGATGAACCACGCGACGAGCTCGCCGAGCGTCGCGTACGCGTACGAGTACGAGCTGCCCGACATCGGGATCAGCGTAGCGAACTCGGCGTAGCAGAGCGCCGTGAAGCTGCAGCAGACTGCCGCCATGATGAAGCAGAGCACGATCGCGGGGCCCGCATGCTCGGCCGCGGCCTGGCCTGTGATCACGAAGATGCCGCCGCCGATGACAGCGCCGATGCCGAGCGCAGTCAGGCCCCACGGACCGAGCGTGCGCTTGAGGCAGGGGCCTTCGGCGGCGTCGGCGTCGGAGAAATCGGTCTTTTTGACGAGGAGGCGATCGAGCATGGGGATTCCGCGGGCTGGACGAATCTTCGATGAGCCGCAACGAAAAAGCCGGCGGATCTCTCCGCCGGCTTCGAGGCTCTACCGCTTCTGCGCGCGCAACTTGCTGCGCTTGTACCCGTAGAGGAAATAGACGAGAAGGCCCGCGACGATCCAGCCGCTCATCCAGAGCCAGTTGTCCTTGAACGCCACCGCGAAGAGCGCGAAGCAGCTCAGCGCGCCGAGCACGCAGACGACCGGCGCGGCAGGCACGCGGAACGCGCGCGGCAGATCCGGACGCGTCCGCCGCAGCACGAGCACGCCGATGCAGACCGTCGTGAACGCGAGCAGCGTACCCATCGAGACGAGATCGCCAAGCACGTTGATCGGCAGGAGTCCCGCGAGGATCGCGGCGATGACGCCGACGACGGCCTGGCCGACGTACGGCGTCTGATACTTCGGGTGCACCTTGCCGAACGCAGGCGGAATCAGTCCGTCCTTCGCCATCGTGTAGAAGATTCGCGGCTGGCCCATCAGCATGACGAGGATCACCGACGAGAGACCCGCGATCGCGCCGATCTCGATGACGATGCGCAGCCAGCGCAGGCTCGGATAGCCTTCGACCGCCGTCGACACCGGATGCGCCGTGCCGAGCAGCGTGTACGGCGTGATGCCGGTCAGCACGGCCGAGACGATGATGTAGAGGATCGTGCAGACGACGAGCGAGCCGAGGATGCCGATCGGCATGTCGCGCTGCGGATTCTTCGCTTCCTGCGCCGCAGTCGAGACCGCATCGAAGCCGATGTACGAGAAGAACACGATCGACGCCGCGCGGAACACGCCGGGCCAGCCGAAGTGTCCGGAAGCATCCTCGGGCGGAATGAACGGATGCCAGTTCGCCGTGTTGACGTATTGCAGGCTGAACGCGACGAAGAGCAGGATCACGACGAGCTTGATCGCGACGACGAACGCGTTCAGCGACGCCGACTGCGTGACGCCGACATAGCAGACGTAACTGATCGCCGCGACGATCAGCACGGCCGGCAGGTTGATCAA
>DASZWL010000328.1:0-14129 GCA_035546695.1 Rhodanobacteraceae bacterium
TCGTCGAACGTGCGCACGGTGCCGTAGAGCTCGGCCTTGTCCGGCACGATGTTGAAGCGCTCACCGCCGTCGAAGATCCCGAACGTGACGACGGCGGGATTCGCGTTGAGGTTGAGCTCGCGGCTGACGATCGTCTGCGCGCTCATGACGATGTCGGAAGCCGTCACGATCGGATCGACGCCGTTCCACGGCATCGCGCCATGACTCTGCCGGCCGTGCACGACGATGTGGAACGTATCCGAGCTCGCCATCGCGCCGCCTTCGCGCAAGCTGACCTCGCCGACGTTGAGCATGCTGACGACGTGCATGCCGATGACCGCGTCGGGCTTGAAATCCTTGAAGACGCCGTCTTCGACCATCAGCGGCGCGCCGCCTTTCTCGCCCGGCGGAGCGCCCTCCTCGGCCGGCTGGAACACGAACATGACCTCGCCGGCAAGATCCTTGCGCATCTTCGACAATATTTCGGCGATGCCGAGCGCCATCGCCGTGTGCGCGTCGTGCCCGCACGCGTGCATGACGCCGACGGTCTTGCCGAGATATTCGCCCTTCGCCTTCGACGCGAACGGCAGATCGACTTGCTCGGTGACCGGCAGCGCATCCATGTCGGCGCGGATCGCGAGCTTCGGCCCCGGCTTGCCGCCTTTCAGGATACCCGTGACGCCGGTGTGCGCGATGCCGGTGCGAACCTCGTAGCCGAATTTCCTGAGCTCACTCGCGACGAATTTCGAAGTGCGCACCTCGCGGTTGCTGAGCTCGGGATGCTCGTGAAGATCGCGCCGCCAGGCCGTGATCTCGGGAAGCATCGGCTGTACGAGAGCCGGCGCCGTCGCCTCGGCGGCGAACGAGGCGCGAAACGGAACGGCGAGCAGCAGCGCAACGGCAAGCGGGCGATATCCGGTCATGGCGAGACGTTCGAGGCGAAGGAGTCAGTCGTCCGCTTCGAGCGCACGCCGCAGCGGACCGATGCGATCACGATAGCACGCAGCGCGCGAGCGCGACGCGCGGACGCCGCCGCGAACCTGCACCGCGCTTTGCGTGCGGACCGCGCGCTCGGTCTCGCTGAAGCGAAGGCAGCGCGGATCGAATGCGAGCCCCGCGAACGCGAGCAGCGCGCGAATCTCGCCTTCGGCGTCGGCGACGAGCGCTTCGAGGTACTGCTCGCGAAACGCAGCGCCGTCGTGTGCGATTGCACGGCGCGCCGTCGCATCAAAATCGCGCCAGTACGAGGCGATGTCAGCGAGGTCATAGCCGAAGCGCTGCGTGCCCGGCGCGAAGAGACGCACGAAGCAGCCGAGCGCGGTTTCGACCGGATCGCGCCGACAGATCACGACGCGCGCGCCCGGCAGCATCCGCCGGATCGCGCCGAGAAAATGCCAGTTGCCGGGACGCTTGTCCGTCGAGCGCGGACGCGCGATGCGCAACGACGCCGTGCGCGCGAGGTACTCGCGGCCGAGGCGCTCCCAGTCTTCGGAAGTCGCATGCGGCGCCCACGCCTCGATCGCAGTGCCGCGGCGGCGGCATTCGGCATCGAGCACGGCCGACAACGTGCCTAGCTCGCCGCCGGCGGCGACGTCCGGATGCGAGGCGAGGATCTGCTCGACGAGCGTCGTGCCGGTGCGCGGCAGTCCGACGATGAAGACGATCTCGCGTCCGAGACCTCCGGGCGCGGAGGTCGCGCTCGCTTCGAACGCGTCGGCGATACGCGCGCAACGATCGCGCTCGGCGACGGCGTTCCACGGCTCAGCGCGACGGACGTCACGATTTGCCTCGATGTAGCAGCTCCAGGCCTCGTCGTGGCGCGACAGGCTCTCGAGCGCGCGAGCGAGCGCGAAGCGCAGCGCGATGCGCGTGCGTCCGGCGATGCGCTCGTCGGCAAGCGCCGCCTGCATCGTCTCGACGTCGCGCGCGGACGCCTCGACGCCAAGATCGGCGAGCGCGAGCCATGCGTCGCCATCCCGCGCGTTTTCGCGCAGGATCGCGCGAAGTTCGGTTTCGGCCGCGTCGAAATTTCCGCGCACGCGCTCGGCGTAGGCGAGCGCGAAGCGTGCGTGCGTCAGCGACGGCGCGTCCGCGAGCGCAGCGCGCAGCGTCGCGACGCCTTCGTCGAAGGCTTCCGCGTCGACGAGCACTTTACCGAGATTCGCGCGGATCGCCGCGATCGCCGGCGCGCGCTCGACCGCTCGCCTCAACGCATCGAGCGCACCGATGCTATCGCCCGAAGCCGCGAGCGCGATGCCGAGGCTGTTGAGCGTCAGCGGATCGTCCGGTGCGCGCGTGGCGGCGCGTCGCAGGGCGTTCACGGCGTCGGCGACGCGCCCTTGCCGTTGCAGCAGCGCCGCGTGCAGCCGGAGCGCGCGCGGATCGGACGGATCGAGCGCGAGCGCGCCTCGAATGTCGCGCTCCGCTTCGCCGATCCGTCCCGTCGCAAGAGCGCGCTCGACCCGCGAAAGCAGCTCTGCGCGAATATCGCCGCTCGTCTCCTCGGCCATCGTCAGAGCCCGAGCACGAGATCCTCGGCCTCGACGCGATCGAGGCGGATCTGGTTCGCGAACAGCGAGAACGCGAGCATGCCGGCGAGCCCGTTCGCGTGCTGCACCCACGGCGGCAGGTATTTCGGCTGCGCGATGTAGCCGTTCTCGAAGTACGGGCCGAGCGCCATGACGTCGTGCAGCGCGAGCTTGCCGGCGAAGAGATTGCGGCAGACCGCGAGACGACCGTGCCGGAGCGCCCAGCGGAAGAACGTGTGCACGGAAAGGAGCCCGTGCAGATACACCGTGTCTTTCGTGAACGCGGCGCCGCCGCCGACCGGCGCGCCGCGGAAGACGCGCTGCGCCGAGGCGAAGCTGTCGGTCTCGCTCTGGCCTGCTTCGAGGAAGAAGCGGAACACTTCGATGAAGTCCGCGCCCGAGAGCGCCATGTCGATCGCGAGGATGCGCAGGCTGATGCGCTTCATGCGCTCGATGTCGATCGATCCGGACATCAGCTCGGCGAACACCGCGAGCCCTTCCTGCGTCGCGGTGATGCGCGGCGAGGATCGCGCGAGCGATTTCAGGTGCGGCTGCTCGCGGCCGTTCAGCGCGGTCAGCGAATGCACGAATGCCTCGTGCTCGATCAGCTGCTGATGATCGTAGCTCGTGAAGCTCGTCGCCGAGCGCAGGCGAATCCGCGTCGCGCCGGCCGCCGCCTTCGCGATCAGATCGGGATCGGTCTCGACGCGCACGACATCGGCGCCGAAGAACGCGTCGAGCTCGCGCTGCAGCTCGACGCGCAACTGCTCCGCCTCGATCGGCTCGGCGATCTCGTCGAGCGCGCCGCCGCTGACGAGCTCGTCGGCGAGCGCGATGAAATGGCGCGCGGCGTCGACGTTGGTCAGCTTCGCGCCCGGCACGAGATCGCTCGGCCGGCCATAGAGTTGAGCCGAATGTTCCGTGATCGCCGGCGTGCCGACCGCGTCGAGCAGCTCCGTCGCGATGCGCCAGGACTGCGCCGTGCGGCGGATGTAGTCGCCGAGCGGATGCCCCGGCTCCGCGGCGAGGAAGATGCCGGTCAGCGCCTCGCGCGTCTCGCTGAAATCGCCGCGCGGATAATCGATGACCGGCAATCGCGCGGTGCCGGCCTTCCACGCCGCGACGAAATCGATCTCGACCGCAGCCGGCCAGCTCACCGATTGCAGAAGGCGGATGCCGCGCGTCGCCGCGACGAGGCGCCGATCGAGATCGGAATAGACGTCCAGATGATCGCCGGCCATTTCGCGTCGCGCTCGTCGCGGATCGCGCGAAGATAGCAGACCGCTCGCGCGCGGCGCACGCGCGATGCGAACCGGCTGCGCGAGCCGCGGCCGAGTCGTATGATCGCCCGAGCGATGCCACCTGCCGGGAGCGAGCCATGAGCGACGTCGAGATCGTGCGCAGCCAGGATGTCGAGGTGCGGTTTTACGGCCCGCGCTGCATCCACTCGCGCAACTGCGTGCTCGGCCGGCCCGACGTGTTCGTGCCGAACGTCGAGGGCGAGTGGATCCATCCCGAAGCCGCGACCGCCGAGGAAGTCGCCGAAATCGCGCACAACTGCCCGTCCGGCGCGATCCAGTACGCACGGCTCGACGGCGGCAAGCAGGAATCGCCGCCGGTCGTGAACACCGTGCGCGTGCTCGAGAACGGGCCTTACGTGTTCCACGCCGAGCTCGTCATCGCCGGCGAAAGCGACGTCGGCTTCCGCCGCGTGCTCTGCCGCTGCGGCGCTTCGCGAACCAAGCCGTTCTGCGACGCAAGCCATCACGAATCGGGATTCAAGGCGACCGGCGAAGCGAATCACGGCGAGATGGCGACACTCGCCTCGCGCAACGGCCCTCTTGCGATCACGCCGACGAAGAACGGGCCGCTCAAGATCGAGGGCTCGGTCGAGATCGTCTCCGGCACCGGCACGACGCTCGCGAAGACGAAGAAGACGTTCCTCTGCCGTTGCGGGCATTCGTCGAACAAGCCGTTCTGCGACGGCACGCATGCGAAAGTCGGCTTCGCCGCCGACGGTGCGTGACGCGAACACGAAAGCGCAGCCGAAGGGGTCATCGTGAATTCGACGATCGCTTGCAACGACACGACTCATTCGATTGCGCATGAATGCGCCGCGCGGCGAATCGCTTTATCGGCGAAGACGCGCCTTGCGATCGCGCTCGCGATCGCGCTGCCGGCGGCGGCGCTCGCTGCGTCCTACGCGGGCGGACGCGCGGATGGCGCGCTCGCGCCCGATTTCGCATACGTCTCGCCGCACTATGCGCTGCGCCTGTCGCAACGCGCGGAGCGCAACGCGATGCGACAGCCGCAGACGCCGGCGCATCGCGGCATGGTGCCGAGCGGAAACACGCTGCCGGTGACGAGCTGCGCCGACGATGACGGGCCGGGCACGCTGCGCAACGTCGTCTATTCCGCATCCGAGGGCGATACCGTCGATCTCTCGCAGCTCACTTGCGGCACGATCACGCTGCTCGAAGGCGCGATCGACATTGGCGTCCTCGGCGATCATCACATCAACGATCTTTCGATCGCCGGTCCCGGCGCCGATGCGCTGACGATCGACGGCAATGGCGATCGCGTGTTTGTGCACGGCGATTTCCAGCTCGGTCTCGGCACACTCTCGATCAGCGATCTCACAATCGCGAACGGCAACTACACGCACGGGCTTGCGAGCTGCATCGATTCGTCGGGCAACATCGAGCTGACGCGCGCGGTCGTCACGGGCTGCAAGGCGAGCGGCGGCGGCCCGCTGACGTTCGGCGGCGCGGTCAGCGCCGCGTACCTCACGATGACGTCGAGCACGATCGCCGATTCGACGAGCCAGGCAGCCGGCGACAACGTCGCGATCGGCGGCGGCGCGTACGTCAGCGGCGACGCAACGCTGATCGGCAGCACGATCTCGGGCAACGTCGCGATCGCCCAGACGCCGGGCGACGGCACGTATTACCTCACGGCCGGCGGCGGGCTCTATGTGCGCAGCGGACTTTCGATGGAAGCGAGCACGATCAGCGACAACGGGCTCGTGACCTACGATCTCTTGCACGGCCCCGGCGGCGGTATCTTCGTGCGCGCCGATACCGAGATCGCCGACAGCACGTTCGTCCATAACGGCGCGGCGATCGGCGGCGGTCTGTACAAGGCCGTGTTCAGCCACTACGGCGATCCCGGTACGACGCTGACGATTACGAACAGCACGTTCTCGGTCAACGGCGCTTATTATTTCGGCGGCGCGATCGTCACGTTCCGGCCGACGACGATCACGAGCTCGACGATTTCGCAGAACAACGCCGGCCTCGGCATCGCGGGCATCTGGTGCCGCGGCAGCGACGTGGCGCTCGAGCTGCAGAGCACGATCGTCGCGAAGAATGCGTATGGCGACACGCCTGGCACTTATGCCGATATCGTCTGCGAACATCCGATCACGATCGCGGGCTCGAGCAATCTCGTGATCGCGACCGGCAACGTAACGCTTCCGGAAGACACGCTCGACGACGATCCGCTGCTCGCCGCGCTCGCGGACAACGGCGGACCGACCGAGACGATGGCGCTCGATCCCAAGAGCCCCGCGATCGATGTGGGCAACAACGTTGCGGATCTCGTTTTCGACCAGCGCGGCAAAGGCTTCACGCGCGTCTCCGGCGCGGGTCCGGACATCGGCGCGTTCGAGCTGCAGGTCGCGCCCGACGACACGATCTTCGAGAACGGATTCGACTGACGCGCCGCAATCGCGGACGGGGCCGCTCAGTGCCGGCCGTATTTCTCGTTGAGGCGCCGCGTCAGCGCCTTCGTCAGCACGCGCGCGTCGCTCTTGCGGCGCATCTGCGCTTCGAGCGAATCAGCCGCGGCGGCGAGCTCGTCGCGCAGCTTCACGTAGTTCTGCCATCGTTCCGGCGCGAGCCGTCCATCGTCGAGCGCGGCGCGTACGGCGCAGCCGGGCTCGTTCTGATGCGAGCAATCGCCGAAGCGGCACGACTGCGCGAGCATTTCGATGTCGGCGAACTGGCCTTCGTCGAGATCCTCCTCGCCGGTCAGCTTCAGCTCGCGCATGCCGGGCGTGTCGATCAGGCAGCCGCCGCCCGGCAGCGCGATCAGCGCGCGATGCGTCGTCGTGTGGCGTCCGCGGCTGTCGTGCACGCGTACGGCCGCGGTCGCCTGGCGCGACTCGCCGACGAGCGTGTTCGTCAGCGTCGATTTGCCGACGCCGGACGATCCGACCAGCACGGCGGTGTCGCCGGGTCCGAGATGCACGAGCAGCGGCGCGACGTCGTCGGCCGATTTCGCGTTGATCGCGACGATCTCGACGTCCGCCGGAAAGCGTGCGCGCAGCGTCGCGATCGTTGCCTGCGGATCGTCCGCGCGATCGGCCTTCGTCAGCACGATGACCGGCGTCGCGCCGCTGCCGTGCACGAGCACGAGATAGCGCTCGATGCGGGCCGCATTGAGATCGCCGTCGAGCCCGCTCAGCACGAACACGGTGTCGACGTTCGCCGCGATGATCTGCCGCTGATGGCGCTCGCCGGCCGCGGCGCGCGTCAGCACGGTGCGGCGCGGCAGGACGGTTTCGATCTGCGGCGGCGCGCCGCGCGAGACGAGGACGAAATCGCCGACCGCGGGACGCAATGTGGGATCGAGCCCGCGCTTCAGGAACCGCGGCGCCGGCTGCGCATTGAATGTCGCGGCGCCATCGTGCAGCTCGTAGCCGGCGCGATGCTGGGCGATGACGCGCGCGATCGACGCGCCGGCCGGCGCATCGTCGGGCAGCATCGACGCGCGCCAGCCGATCCGGGCGAGACGCTGGGCGACGTCGGCATCGAGGGGCATCGCGGCGATTCTAGCCGCGATCCGGGCGGTTCCCAGCGAAACTGCGAATCCACGCACGAGGCCGGGCACACGCCTTAACGCGAACCGAACAACCGGGCCGGCGGCCTTTGCTACGGTTCGCCGGTCGTTGCCGTCGGCGCGGGGCCGGCGGCGCTTCCCACCCGAGTCGAAACAGGGGATAGCAGCGTATGGCCTCCATGCGATCGGCTGCCGCGTTCCGTTTTTCCGCATTCGTCGGCTTCGCCCTCGCCTGTTGTGCCTCTCCCGCGCTCGCAAGCCCGTTGGTCGCTCCGGATCCTCCGGTGATCGCGGTTCCGGACGTGTCGCTCGACGTGTCGACGAAGATCGACGATGCGACGCACGACGCCTCGCCGATGGCAGCTCGCTCGCCGCGGCGGATCCTCGCCGACTTCGCGATGAAGCTGCGCAACATCGCCTACGTGCGCGGCGGCCGCGAGCTCACGACCGGATTCGACTGCAGCGGCTTCGTGCGCTACGTGTTCCACCAGAGCCTGGGACTCGAACTGCCGTCGAATTCGACGACGCAATTCGCGATCGGCCGAAACGTCGATCGCGACGCGCTACGGATGGGCGATCTCGTGTTCTTCCGCATCCACGGCAAGCGCGTCTCGCACGTCGGCATCTATCTCGACAACGGGCTCTTCATCCATTCGCCTTCGCGCGGCAAGCGCGTGCGCATCGACCATCTCGATGCGTCGTACTGGGCCAAGCGCTTCGCAGGCGCGAAGCGGCCCGACGCGCTGACCTGACCGCAATCCGCCGAACTCCGCGTCGCCCGGCGATTTCATCGCGCACCGGCGCGCGGCCTTTGAAACGGCACAAGCGTCTCCACGTCGACGCCATCCCTGCACGAAGGAGACGACGATGCAAAGACGCAAGCTCGGCCGCTCGGACATCGCGATCGCCCCGCTCGCGCTCGGCGGCAACGTGTTCGGCTGGAACGCAGACGAAGCGACTTCGTTCGCCGTGCTCGACGCGTTCGTCGGCGAAGGGCTCGATTTCATCGATACCGCCGATTCCTACTCAGCGTGGATTCCGGGCAATCGCGGCGGCGAATCCGAGACGATCATCGGACGATGGCTGAAGCGGAGCGGCAAGCGCGATCAAGTCGTCGTCGCGACGAAGGTCGCGAAATGGTCCGAGCGCAAGGGACTTTCGCCGGCGAACATCGCCGCAGCGGCCGATGATTCGCTGCGCCGGCTCGGCGTCGATCGCATCGACGTCTATTTCGCGCACGAGGACGATCCGTCCGTGCCGCTCGCGGACACGCTCGGCGCGTTCGCGCGGCTGATCGAGGCCGGCAAGGTGCGCGCGATCGGCGCGTCGAACTATTCCGGCGCGCGTCTCGCCGAGGCGCTTGCGGTCAGCGCGAAGCACGGCCTGCCGCGTTACGAAGTCGTACAGCCCGAATACAACCTCGTCTCGCGCAAGGGCTACGAGACGGACATCGAGCCGGTCGTGCTGCGCGAAGGGCTCGGCGTCGTCTGCTATTACGCGCTCGCGAGCGGCTTCCTGACCGGCAAATACCGGAGCGAAGCCGATCTCGGCAAAAGCGCGGCGCGCGGCGGCGCGGTCGCTAAATATCTCGACGCGCGCGGATTGCGCGTGCTCGCGGCGCTCGATGCGATCGCGTCGGCGAAACGCGCGACCGCGGCGCAAATCGCGCTCGCGTGGCTCATCGCGCGGCCTTCGATCACGGCGCCGATCGCGAGCGCGACGAGCGCGGCGCAAGTGCACGACATCGCGGCGGCGACGCGCCTGTCGCTGTCGGCCGACGAGATCGCCGAGCTCGATGCGGCGAGCGCTGCGTAGCCGCTACCGGGCGTACGTGCTTCGCCTCTCCACTCGCGGGAGAGGGTGAACGGTCGGCCCGCGCGGCGTCGATGTCACGATGCTGAAATTCGAGTGCCATCGAAATGCGACCGGCAAAACATAGGCTTGCGCAGGCTTCCTCTGGGGATGCGCGATGTCTCGACACCGCTACCGAAGCATTTTCGTCTCGGACGTGCATCTCGGCCTGCGCGATTGCCAGGCGCATTACCTCCTCGACTTTCTCCGGCGCGTGCAGTGCGAGCGCCTGTATCTCGTCGGCGACATCATCGATTTCGAGAACATGCAGAAGCGGCCGTTCTGGCACGCTTCGCACGGCGAGATCCTGCACGAGCTGTTCGCGATCGCCGCGCGCGGCACGAAGGTCACATACATTCCCGGCAATCACGATGCGATCGTGCGCCGCTTCGCGGGCCAGCGCTTCGCCGGCATCGACATCGCGCTCGACGCCGTGCACGTCGCGGCCGACGGACGGCGCTATCGCGTCAGCCACGGCGACGAGCACGACAGCGCGAGCGCCGCGCCGGCCTGGCTGCTGAAGCTCGGCGACGTGCTGCAGGGCTTCGTCTGCGGCGCGAACCGCCGCTGCAATGCGCTGCTGCGCCGTCTCGGACTCCGTTATCGCCCGCTGTCGATTCTTCTGAAGACGCGCATCGGCACCGCGCGCCGCTTCATCCACGATTTCGAAGCGCGCGTCGCGGCCGCGGCGCAGCGGGACGGCTTCGACGGCCACATCTGCGGCCACATCCACTACGGCCGCATCGCCGATCGCGACGGCATCGTCTACATCAACGACGGCGACTGGGTCGAGCACTGCACGGCGCTCGTCGAGCATTCCGACGGCGCGTTCGAGCTTTTGCACTGGACCGAGCGGCAGCAGACGCTGGCCGTGCAGCGCAGCAGCGAAAGCCCGGATATCGAACTGCCGTTGCCGGCTGCGGCCTGAACACGTCGCAACGTGCTTTTCCCCCTCTCTCGCTTTGCGGGAGAGGGTCGGGGTGAGGGCAAGCTGGGTTCACCCTCGCACGACGTCGCGATGAGCCTGCGCCTCGACACTCCGGCCGTTTCCCTCACCCGCCGCTGAGCGGCGGCCTCTCCCGCGAGCGGGAGAGACGAAAGCGCGCGTGATCGACGGCTTCTACGGCGGCGGCGGAGGCGGCTCGAAGACGTACACGTACACCGTGCCGGTCGCCGTGCCGCCGTGGCCGTCCGACACCGTGTATTCGAAATAATCCTGTCCGAACGTGCCGTGCACGGATCGATAGTGCACGGTGCGCCCGTCGGGATTGATCGTGACGATGTTGTTCGTCAGCGGACCGTCGTGATCGACGGCGACGACGGTCAGCGGATCGCCGTCCGGATCGGACGCCGCCTGCAGCACCTGGATGTCGATGTCGCTGCCTTTCAGTAAGCGCACCGACAGCGTGCCAGCGACCGGCGGCTGGTTCGGCGAGCCGACCGTCACGTGCACGGTCGCCGTCGCGGTGCCGCCGCGGCCGTCGCCGATCGTGTACGTGAAGCTGTCCTCGCCGCGGTAATCCGCCGCCGGCGTGTAGGCGACGCCCGTGCCTGCGACCACGGCGCTGCCGTGCGCCGGCGCCGTGACGGCCGTGATCGTCAGCGCGTCGCCGTCCGCGTCGCTGTCGTTCGCGAGCACGTCGATTGCGTTGTCGACCGAGTTCTCCAGCACGACGACCGAATCGTCGGCAGCGACGGGGCCGTGCTCCTTCGGTCCGACCGTCGTCGTCGTCGTCGATTTCGCGAACTGGTAGACGTCGACCGTGCGCTTGTGCTCGGCGGGATTGCGCAACGCGCGCTCGATCCACGCCGGCGGCGCGGCGACGGGTTCCTTGACCCACTCGACCACGGTCTTCGACTCCGGCGCCGCGGGCAGCGGCGGCGCGCTCGCCGATTCGATCGTGAGGAAATCGACGTCGACGCGGCGGTTCTTCTGCCGGTTTGCGGGCGTGTCGTTCGGATGGCTCGGGTTGAGCTCGCCCTCGCCGCGGGTGTCGATCTCTTCGGCCGGGATGCCGTGCGCGACGAGATAACGCTTCGCGCTCGCGGCGCGGCGCTCGGAGAGCTTCTGGTTGTATTCGATCGTGCCGATCGAATCGGTGTGGCCGACGATCGAGATCCGGCTCACGCGCTCTGCCGATTTCAGCTTTTCGATCACCTCGTCGAGCGCCGCGACCGCGTCGGGGCGAAGGTCCGAGTGATCGAAGTCGAAGAACGCGTCGCTGTCGAGCCGGACTTCGTTGCGCACGACCGCCGGCGCCGGCGGCGGCGCTTGGGCCGGCACCTGCTTCTCGACCTGCACCATGCGGTACGGCTCGCGCGGCCGGAACGTCTGGCCGAAGTCGTAGCGCAGCAGCAGCCAGCCGCGCGTGTCGTTGCGATCGGTCTCGAAATCGCCGCTCTTGCGCAGCGCCTCGCCTTCGAGCGAGAGGCTGAAGCCCGTGTTCGCGAAATACTTGTCGATGCCGAGCGAGAGCGTCAGCTGATCCGAGCCGTAATGCCCGTCCTCGTAATCGAGACCGCCGCGCAGGCGGATCAGCGGATCGTCGAAGTACTTGCCGAGGCGGATGCCGATGCCGTTCTCGTACGGATGCTCGAAGTAGCTCGTCAGCGTCTCGATCGTCTCGGTCTGCGTGTAAGGGCCGTTCTCGTCGGTGCCGCCGATGTCGTGCGTGACGATGTCGGTCGTCGTGTTCGTCAGGCGCTTGCCGGTCGTCGAATGGCTGTAGTAGCCGTCGATCGAGAAATCGTTGCGCTCCCAGCCAAGCCCGAGCGTTGCCTTGCGATCTTTCCAGCGGTTCTGGTCGCCCGCGCCGAACACTTTCCAGACGCTGGCGTCGTCGGCCGCGTCGGCGGAGCCATGCAGCCAGTGGTAATCGACCTGCACGCCGCCCGCTCCGCCCTGCCCTAGCCAGAGCTGGCCGAGCCAGGCGTGATCGTCGGTCTTGCCGAGGATGCCGAGGATCTCGCCGAGCACGTCGCCGTCGTCGTCGATGCCGAGCGAGACGCGCAGGTTCGATCCGACGTATGTGACGGGAACCGTCGAGTCGACCGGCGGCGGCTGCGAAGGATCGACGCTCGATCCCGTGACTTGTGCGAATGCAGCGGACGACAGCGCCGCGCCGATCGCGAGCGGCAGCAACTTGCGAGTCATGTTCCTCTCCCCACGCTTGGAAACACGCGCCCTCGACGCCAAGTATCGCGCAACGGCGACCGCCGACCCAACTACCGGCGCGCGGAGTATGCTGCGCGCCCCAGACCGGACCCCTTCCCATGCCGCTCGCCCCGTCGACCCGCTCGCGCATCGAAACGCTGCTCGCCTCGAACCGCGTCGTGCTCTTCATGAAAGGCACGCGCGCCGCGCCGCAATGCGGCTTTTCCGCCGCCGCGGTCGACCGGCTCGACGCCCTGCTCGACGATTACGCGACCGTCGACGTGCTCGCCGACGACGAGATCCGCCAGGGCATCAAGGACTTCGGCAACTGGCCGACGATCCCGCAGCTCTACGTCGACAACGAGCTCGTCGGCGGTGCCGACATCGTGCAGTCGATGTTCGACTCGGGCGAGTTGCACCGCGCGCTCGGCGTGCCGGAGCCCGATCGCACGCCGCCCGAGATCACGATTTCCGACGCCGCGATCGCGGCGATCCGGCAGGCGCTCGCCGACGCCGACGGTCTCAAGCTCTTCCTCGTCGTCGACGGACGGTTCCAGCCGCAATTCCAGTTGCGCGAGCCGAACGGCAGCGAGATCGCCGTGAACGCGAACGGCCTCGAGATCTGCTTCGATCTCGCAAGCGCCGCACGCGCGCGCGGCGCGAGCATCGACTGGACGAAGACGCCGCACGGCGAGGGCCTCGCGATCCATCTGCCGCTGGCACCCGCCGCCGTGAAGCCGATCGACGTGCACGCATTGAAGCAGCGCCTCGATGCCGGCGACATCACCGTCATCGACGTGCGCCCGCCGCAAGATCGCGCGCTCGCGCCGTTCGCGCGCGCCGAAATTCTCGATTCGCAATCGCACGCGCGCCTCGCCGCGCTGCCGAAGGACGCGCCGCTCGCATTCCTCTGCCATCACGGCAATTCGAGCCGCAACGCGGCCGAGCATTTCCGCGAGCAGGGATTCCGCGACGTCTACAACGTCGAAGGCGGGATCGATGCATGGTCGCGCGAAATCGATCCCGGAGTTCCGCGGTATTGAGTGCACGAGCCCGCCCACATAGGGTGGGCTTCAGCCCACCATCGACGATCATCGTGCGCTGAACTCACGGTGGGCCAAGGCCCACCCTATGTCTGAGCAAAATGGTTAGCGCTTGCGGAAGGCGGTACCGTTGCCGTATCTAAGCTCCTTACGGCAGGCTGGTCCGTCAATGGTGGGCCAAGGCCCACCCTATGATTTTCGGGGACCCTCAGTCTTCGTCGTCGGAGCGATCCAGCCCGATCAGCATCGAAAGCACGACGATCGCCTGCGTGCCGGCAGGCGGCGGATCGCAATCGTCGAACGGACCCCGCGCATCGGGTGTCGCGATCTCGAGCATCGCGCGCGGATGCGCGCCGCGCGACGGGAGCCGCCACACGCCTCCGCTGCGCGTTCGCACAAGTCCGCGTTCGCCGAGGCGCGCGCGGTAGAAGCGCATCAGCGCTTCGGGCGGCGAAGACGACGCGAGCGCATCCCAGACGATCTCCTGACGGCCCGCGCTCGTCGCGTCGCCGAGCACGTTTCCGCCGCAAAGATGCGTCGTGCCCGGCGCCGCCGGCATGCCGTAGTCGGCGAACACGAGCGGCAGATCGGCCGCTGAGTCGGTACGGCTCGTGTTGAACGCGACGGCGAGCGCCGCGGACCAGCTTTTCGCGCCGTTCATTGTCCGTCTCCCGCGTGATCGCGCTTCCACAGCGCTTCGGCCGCGCGATCGGCGGGCTCGTTCCGGTACGG